>WJIW01000356.1 GCA_014730065.1 Armatimonadia bacterium
CAGCATCGACACCGGACCGACTCGCCTTCATGCCCATGAGCTGGGCCTGGCCGGAGATGGTGGCCAGGTGATTATTGACGCGATGGACGAGGGCCTTGATGGCCTCCAGACACTCGGCTGTCGGGCGCTCCGCCTGCATCGCACGCATCACCTCGGTTTGAGCCGCCACGCTGCCACAGGTTCGCCTCACGAAGGCCCGAGCCCTGTCGGTCGGCGCGGCCAAATGGACGTGGTCTACGCGACCTTCAGTAGAACTCAGGGAAGCTGACCCGGAAGGCAGTGGCCCCCTCACGAACCGTTCGCGCCTCGCCTTGACCACGGAAGTGCCGGCTAAGCCCATCGGCGGTGAAGAGGGTGGCGCTCCGGCCGATGTACTCCGGCAGGGGCTCCCAGTCGCCGCCATCCACGCTCATGGTGCAGTAGTAGCTGGCGGACGGGTCGCGGGACTGGAAGTGCAGACCCAGGAACCCCAGGAAGAAGGGGGCCCGGCCTTCCAGGAAGGGATCGTTTTCGGTGAGGGGCTCGATCACCATGACCTGGTCGATGGGCCAGCCCTCGTTCTCGGCATGGCGGCTGGGCTGGACCATGAAGCCGCCCCGCGTCTCGCCGAAGGGATCGTCGAACACCGGCTCGCCATCTTCATCGGGAGCGGTCGAGATGGTGATGACGCCCGAGTGGTTCGTGTTGATGCAGCCCACGCCCGTGTAACCCGTGGCATCGAAGCGGCCGGCGCCACGGACGGGCCGGGTGATCCGGGCGAGGGGAACGCGCTGGCCGTCCTCCATCTCGGCATAGGCCAGCCCGCCAATGTGGTTCTCGAAGACGAATGCCGCGGGCGGATCGACGGGCCGCCTCACGGAGATGATGAGCCGGTCGCCGACGACGGGCTGGTAGTCCCGGGGCAGGGGCTCGGGGTCATCGCCATATTGGACGTACACGGGATTGCCCACATAGGGAGCGAGGTTCCGGAAGATGCCCGTGCCTGCGGGAATGTTGGTGTAGATGCCGCCGCCACCGGGGCTGAATCCACCGAAGCCGGGCGGGGGGTCGGCGAACTCCTTGGGGACGATGGCCAGGAGGGCGCCCCGGCCGCCCTCGCGCTCGCTTCGCCGCACTCGAATCCGGATCCCCTGCACCGCGGTGCCGCACACGGCGCCGTCCTTGGACCAGACGGTGGCCGCGTATCCCTCAGCCAGCCGCCTCGCGGGGCGGGTGACCTGCCCGATCTCCAGCCAGTTCTCGCCCCCATCGGGCGAAATCTCCACCGGCCCCCCTTGCCGGTTCTCGATGCGGATCTGGTGGCTCTCTTCAACGGCGAAGGACTCGAAGTGGTCGAGGTCGGCGTGACCCGGTGCCGCGACCCCGAGCACAAGGCTTACCACCAAGATCGTCCGCATGAGGCCCACGCTCCGTCGATGACGCGCGCCCTAGCCGATGGGGGCCAGGCCCGCCACTTGGTATCCCGCATCCGTCTTCGTGACGCTGACCACGGCCAAGGGCTGCCCATCGGCGGAAACGGTCACGGTCTCGCCTTCGGCCGAGGCCTCCAGGGCGCCCGAGACGTCGGCGAAGAGACCCGTATGGCTCCCCAGCTCCGAGGCCTTGCTCTCCCTCAGCTTCCGCTTGATCTGAGAGCGCTGGCCCGGCGGGAACGAGTCCCAGTCGGGGTTGTCCTTGCGGGCCTGCTCATCGTACGCCCAATAGGTCGCGGCCAGCTCGGTGTTGTCGTCGGCCAGCGCCTGAGCGAACGCCTTTGCCGCGGCTTCGGGGGTATCGCCCGCGGACGAGGTCGGCGTGCCTCCGCCGCACCCCACCAGCGCCACACACGTCGCCACGGCCAGCACGTACATTCCTCGCCCCATTGCGATCCCTCCGTGTCAGTACGGTCGCACTGCGATGTAGTAAGCTCGGGACGCGCCCTCGCGCAACGGATGGAGCGTATAGGCGATGTAGGCGCCCTCCAGCTCGAAGCCCGTAGCCGCCAGCCCCTCGCGAATCTCGTCGTCCTCGTAGCCCCGCTGGACGTGGACCTCGTCGAACTCCCGGACCTCCGAGCCATCCTGCCACTCGAAGCGCATACGGATGGTGCTGAGCCGTGTCTTGGCGTCCCAGCTCGAGACCCAGTCGTACCGCAGACGCTCCCCTTCGCCCGTTCGAGACTGGGTGAACAGCTCCTCCTCCAGGGCGTGGACGGTGTTCATGTCGAAGGCGAAGATGCCCCCTGGACGGAGCGCCCGGTACGCCGAGGCGAAGGCCTCCTCCAGGCCGCCGTCGTGGGTGATGTAGTTCAGGCTGTCGAAGACGGACACCACGGCGTCGAACCGCTCCTCGAAGGGCAGGGCGCAGGCATCGGCCACCAGCAGATCCATGGCCGTGCCCTCCCTCGTCACCACGCGCCGCGCCTCGGCGACCATGGGATAGGACAGGTCGGCGCCGGTCACCCGGTACCCGCGCCGGGCCATTGCGAGCCCGAACTTCCCCGTGCCGCAGCAGAGCTCCAGCAGGTCCGCGGGATCGGGATGGGTCGCGTCGAGCAGGGCCTCGGTGTAGTCGGCCCAGCGCTCGTACGGCACCGACTGCATGAGGTGATCGTAGTAGGGGGCGACGGGACCGAAGGACCGGGTGCCCACGGCTCTATCCATTGTCACCGGCCCGGAAAACCAGGCCGCACCACCCTTCGGAATCCCGACGCTCGATCAGCTCAAGCCGAGGCCGCGACCTTGCCGATTCGAGTACCTCGACCGCGCGCTCCTCGATGATCCCGCTGGCGATGAAGGTACCGCCGCGCTTGAGGCACTCATCGATGGAGCCCATGAGCTGGCCCAGGACGGGTGGCGTGATGTTGGCTACTACCAGGTCATACCCACCCTCGACAGGGAC
>WJIW01000357.1 GCA_014730065.1 Armatimonadia bacterium
GCGTGGAGGCCATCTCGCCCTCCTTCAATGAGATCATGCCCGGCTGGCTCCTCTACGCCAACCCGTACGCTCTGTGGCGGAACCAGGATAAGTACCGACGCCGCAACAAGGCGCGCCGGAGCCAGTTCGATCTGGAGATCCTCCGGCTGGACGTAGTCGACCTGATGGACGAGGCGCGCCAGGAGCTCAGGCAGGCTTCCGGGGAGATGATCTACACCAGCAAGCTCGTGCCGGGGATCGGCAAGAACTACATGACCGAAGCCTCCCGGCGGCGGGCCATCGACGGCTACGACCAGTACATCCGCTACTGGGCTCTGATGGAGCTGATGGAGCGGGCGCGGAGCTTCCGGCCCGACAATCTGCCTGAGCGTATCGACGAGATGCCCGAAGCGACTCCCGATTGGGGCCGGGCCCGGCAGCTCCTCGCCGAGGATGATCCCGGCGCCACCGTGCGGGAATGGCTGCAAGCCTTCGTGGAGATCCAGGACGCCATCTCCGCGGGCATCCGCGAGTCCCGGGAGAAGGACGACACCCGCGGGCGGTTGAGCATCCCCGGGTATTCCGATGCCCACCCGGTGGCCAGTGAGGATCCCGTGGTACAGGACGCCCTCGCCGAGGCCAGCCGGCTAAAGGGGGAGGTGCGACGGCTCTTGGGCGGAAGCGATTAGGAGAGCTTAACTTCCGATCGGGTCTGCCCAGGAAGGATGATCGCACTTGAATACTCCTCCGCTACGGAGCCGGCTGCGGCTCCCCTGCTTGGCGGCCATCGCCGGCGTGCTTCTGGTGAGCACCGCAGCCTCGGCCAAGACCCTCACCTATACCGACCATCTGAACCAGCTCACTGATCTGGACCGGCTCATGCTCTACGAGCCGGGCGTGTTCGGCGGCCAGTGCTCCAGCTTCAGCCGCAACGAGTTCGAGGAATGGGCGACCAACGCCGATGCCGCCAACTACATCCGCGTGGACGAGAACGGCGAGGGCGTCATGATGGACCAGGCGGGTCCGGGATGCGTCGTCCGGATCTGGTCGGCCAACCCCATGGGCACCATCCGGGTTTACCTGGATGGCGCCGAGGAGCCGACGTACGAGTGGGACTTCGCCGACCTGTTCTTCGGCGAGCAGGCTCCCTTCCTGGAGCCCTTGGTCTATCGCCGAGACAAGGAAGCCAGCCACTCGGCCTCGGATTGCTACCTGCCCATCCCCTTCGCCGAGCATATCAAGATCACGTCGGTGGACGCCCAGCCCCAGTTCTACATCATCAACTACCTGAGTTACCCCGGTAACTGGTCTGTCGACAGCTTCGACCTGCCCCTCTCCCCCGGCGAGGAAGAGGCCCTGAGCCGCGTGCGCCAGGTGTGGGCCTCGCCCGGCGTGGACCCCAAACCGGCATGGGCCGACCAGAAGTCCATCAAGCGCTACTTCGTCATGCAGCCCGGCGAGACGGTGAACTTCGCCCAGATCGGCGGGCCTGGTGTGATCCGCGCGGTGCGGGCCTCGATCGATTCCGAGCAGAGGTACGCGTGGCGGAAGATCGTACTAACAGGCGCGTGGGACGGCGCCGACTGGCCCCAGGTGAAGACGCCCCTCGGTGGCTTCTTCGGGTTCGACTGGGATGCCGTGGAGTATGGCAGCCTGGTGGCGGGGTACCAGGATGGTGAGGCTTACTTCTACTACCCCATGCCCTTCCTGGAGCAGGCCGACCTGAAGCTGACCAGCTACTTGGAGGTGCCCGCCGAGGTGACGTTCGAGATCGAGTACGCGCCCCTGCCCACGGTGCCCGAGGACCTACTCTACTTCTTCGCCCGCTGGCGACACGAGCGCGATAGCGAGACCCTCGACTACCGGTTCCTGGAGACGGCGGGCCAGGGCCACTACGTTGGCTCGGCGCTATCGGTCGACCATCCCATCCCCGGCTGGTGGGGTGAGGGCGACGAGAAGGTCTGGATCGATGGCGACGACTTCCCCCGGTGGATCGGCACGGGCTCCGAGGACTACTTCGGCGATGCCTGGGGCATCCGGTACCTCAGTGAGCCCACCTTCGGCTGCACCGTGGACACGCCCCAGCGGACCACGCCGTACCGCTGGCACTTCACCGACCGCATCCCCTTCAGCCAGCGGCTGCGGATCACCATCGAGAACTACGGCGCGTGGTTCAACATCGAGCATGACGAGTTCGAGTACAGCAGCGTGGCCTTCTGGTACCAGGAGGAGCTAGTGCCGCCCTTCGGAGCCCTGGCCGATTACACGTACTTGGGCGGCACCGAGTACCTTCAGACTCCCGCCGAGTATCACTTCGATCCAGAGAGCCTCTGGCAGGAGATAGACCGGGCCGAGCTTCGGACCACCGGACGCAACGTCCCCTGGACCCTGGAGGCCGAGGACTTCCTGAGCGGCGATGTGGCCCGGGGCCTGGCGTCCCGCGTAAGTGATGCCACTCTGCCCTACGAGTACAACGCCGAGCTGGCCGTACGCTACTCGGCGGACGCCATCGCCGATGCCCAGAGCTTCGAGCTGTATGCCGATGAGCACGGCATCTACGACGTCCTGCTGTACCTGGACGCCACCCACGCCGAACCGCCAGTCACCCTGGTGATCGACGGCACGCCGCTTCAGCCCATGGGGGGGCCGGCGCCCGGCGTCTTCGACCTGGGCGTGGCGAGCCTCAGTCCTGCCGGCACACTGGCCGGCCTCAAGCCTCTGACCGGCGGCGACGTTATCGTGGACTGCATTCAGATCCGGCCGGCGGGCAAGGTGGACGACGCCATGGAGATCGAGGACCTGGAGGTCCTGCGGACCGTGGGCGATGTGGAGGTCCAAGCGAGCCCGCCGAAGCGAGGCGTTAGTGCGGGCCGCTTCCTGGAGATCCATGCTTCGGAGGTAGGGGACGCCGTCGTCTTCGCGGTTCCCGAGGGCGCCACCGCCGAGTACGTGCTGGGCATGCGGACCATGAGAGGCGGGAAGGGTGGTATGGTCCAGGCCTTCGTTGACGGCGAGGCCATCGGGCCCGCCTGGGACATCTACCGAGCCGGCGACCCCGGCCCGGGCGAGGTGGTACCCCTGGGCCCCGTGCCCCCCGAGGCCGAGGAGATCGAGATCCGGTTCGTGGGCACACACCCCGACTCAGGGTTCTACCACGCCGGCCTGGACTTCTTCATCTGGCTGCCCCTCATCGTCCATCCGGAGAGTGAGGACGGCGTCGCGGCCACCATCGCCGCGACCCACGCCTGCCAGGTGCGCACCCAAGACCTGGGACCGGCCTACGTGGGCGGCCACCATCTATGGGTCCAGCCCAGCAACCAGGGCGCCTATGTGGACATCGCCCTGGTGATACCCGAGTCGGGCGAGTACGAGCTGGAGCTGCGCTACACCAGCTCCTGGGACTACGCCATCGCCCAGCTCGCCTTGGACGGCGAGCCCCTGGGTGATCCCGTGGATATGTACAGCAGCCAGGTCCAGCAGATCGAACCGGTCAGCTTCGGGCCCTTACATCTCGAGGCAGGCACACACACACTGCGGCTTGAGGCCATGGATCAGAACCCCGAGTCGGCAGGCTACCTCATGGGCCTGGACTACGTGAAAGTCACCCAGCCCTAGCGTTGGTGATCCTCGGGGCCACCTGCTCGCCAGCAGCGGGCGGGTGGCCCCATCCCTAGAAGGGCGGTGAGCTGGCATGAAGGACGTACCCTCCTTCCTGAAGGGGTATGAGCACCTCTACACCGCGAGCCCCAGAGAGGCCACGCTGGCTTGGTCCCGCGACGCGAGGTACGGCCTGTTCCTGCACTATGGCCTGTACTCGCTTCTCGGGCGCCACGAGTGGGTCCAGTACCGGGAGAAGATCCCTGTGGTGGAGTACGGGCGACTGATCGAGGATTTCCATGCCGACCAGTTCGACGCCGATGCCATCGCTCAGCTTGCAGTCGATGCGGGCATGAAGTACATCAACATCACCAGCCGCCATCATGAGTCCTTCAGCCTCTGGGACACGGCGGAGAACGACTTCAGCGCCCCCAGCTCGCCCGCGGGGCGCGACTTGATCGCCGAGCTCGCCGAGGCGTGCGCACGCCGGGGATTGGGCTTCTTCCTCTACTACAGCCACGGCCGCGACTGGAAGCATCGCCATGCGCCCAACAACGACGAATGGGGCGGCGCCGCCCGCCCCCACTACGATCCGCCCGATCCTGCCTACGCCTACGGCGACGAGCATGACCTGGATATCTACCTGGAGTTCATGTGGCGGCAGATCACGGAGCTGCTCGAAGGCTACGGGCCCATCGCGGGCATCTGGCTCGATGGTATCGCCGTGCCCCTGTCGGGCGACGAGTCGCGTTTCCGGTGCCAGGAGCTGTACGATCACATCCATGCCATGCAGCCCCAGGTCTTGGTGAGCTATAAGCAGGGGCTACTGGGTACTGAGGATTTCGTGGCACCCGAGCACAAGGCCGTGGACCGACCTCGCGAGAAGCCGGGCGAGATCTGCACCACCTTGGATCCGGGCTCCTGGGGATACATGGCCGACGGTGGACCCCATCTCGGGCCCGATGAGGTCTGGGAGAAGCTGCGGCAGGCCAGCGCCGCCCGATGCAATCTGCTCCTCAACACCGGGCCGCTCCCCAGCGGCGCCATCGAGACACGGGACGCCGACACCCTCCGCGCCGTCGGGGAGCGTCTGGCGCGGGAGGGATTTCCAGAGTAGGGTAGCAGGCTACAGCCTCACATGGCGGATCGCGGCCCCATCGTCGCGCTGGACGGTGCGGGCGTACTCGATGGCTGGGTTCCCGAAGAGCATGCAATAGTAGGCGTGATCGGCGGGCAAGCCCAGCTCTGCTTTGAGACTGGTCTTCGCCTCCAAGACCATCTTCATGAGTCCACACCACACGGTACCCACGCCCGCCGACTGCGCCAGCAGCTCGAAGTAGGCCAGGGCCAGAACCACGTCCTCCTGCGGGCACGGCGCATCGGGCGGCGCGCTGACGACCAGGGCGTGGGGGGCGCCTCGGAACACCAGATCGCGGTCCTCCTCGAAGTAGGCCTGCACAAACCGTCCCACAGCCTGTAGCTGCTCGGGCACCTCGCCGGCGGACAGCGCGTCCCGTACCTCGGCCATGGCCTTGCGCCGGAACCGCTCCATGCTCTCATGGTCGTCGATCACGCGGAAGGTCAGCCCCTGGCGGTTCACGCCCGTGGGCGCGTTCGCCGTAGCCTTCAGCAGACGCTCGAGCAGAGCCGGGTCCACGTTGCCCGCTCGGTACTGACGCACGCTCCGGCGTCCGCGAACCAGTCGCTCCATGGCGTCGAGGGTCGGTAGGGCTTCACCGGAGAGCGGCTGGCTGCTTTCAGGATCCCGCCCCAGGATCGACACCGCGCCCGGGGGGCAGATGGCCAGGCAGTGCTGGCAGGCCATGCAATCGTCGGCCTCGTCTTCGACAATCCGGGGGTAGCCGTTCTCGGGCCGCTCGATGATCCGCACGGGGCAGTCGCTGATACATAGGTCGCACTGAGTGCAGAGATCCTGATCTACGGCGAACTGGAGCATCTGATCACCTCGCGGTTGGGGTTCCGGGGCAAGGGGGTGGGGTCCTGCGCGGGCGGCGGGCAGGTTGATCTGGCCGTCTTCGGACACCGTGGCATTCGGCATACCTACCGCCTCCGTATGGGAAGCAGCGTGCGTACGATCCAGAGCTGCCCAGGGCTCCTACCCGCCCTCGCTCAGCCGTTTCTTCTCCTCGCCGGCCAGAAGCTCGTCTGCCTCACGGAGGGCAGCGAGGACTCGCTTCGGGTCCGGGTGCCCCTCCAGAACCTCGAGTAGCTGGCCATCGGTGACCTCGCCGGTAACCAGCTTGTCGGCCTTGTACCCGGGGAACCAGGAGCCACCATTGCCCATCAGGTTGTAGCGCATCCTCCCGTACTCGATCATGTCGAAGGCCTTGGCGATATTCCATAGGCCCAGGATTATGGGGATGTTGATCTCGCCGGGGGTCTCATGCCACTTCGGCAGGTTCTCGCGCCAGTGTGCCATCCACTCGGCGCCGAGGACCCGGCCCATCTCGGCATCGAGCCGCTGCGCTACCTCCATCGCCGAGCCCTGCATCTCGTCCCACTCGGCCATGGCCTCCACATGCTCGTCGAAGTCCGAGGGACGGGCCGCGCCGATGCTCAGGGTGTGGACGGGCGCCGACGCCAAGGTCCACACGTCATTGAACTTCATGGGCGTAAGGGGCCGGCAGAGCTCCACCAGCTTGTCGGGTGGGCTGTAGAGCATCCCTCCCTTATCGCACGGGCTGATGATGAACACGCCCATGTCCAGACCGTTGGCGGCCTCGATGACCCGGCGCTTCTCCTGGCTGATGTAGAAGTAGTGGAGGTTCACGAAATCGAAGCGATCGGTCTCGACCACTTTCTGGATCAAGTCGGCGTCGCCGTGGGTGGAAAAGCCGACGAAGCGCACCTTGCCGTCCTTGACCAGCTCACGGGCCACGTCCACGCAGCCCACCTCGGTGGCTCGCCGCAGACCCTCGTCGTCGTTGATGCCGTGGAGGGCGAGGAGGTCCACGTGGTCGAGCTTCAGCCGGCCGAGGGAGTCCTCGAACTGGCGGCGGAACTCCTCGGCGTCATCGTTGGGACCGATTTTGGTCTGGACGATCATCTCGTCCCGGGGCAATGAAGGGAGGATCCGCCCGAGCTGCTCCTCGCTCGTGCCATATCCCCGGGCCGTCTCGAAATGGTTGACTCCGACCTGCAACGCTCGCTGGACGCATGCCTCGAGATTGGCCTGGCTCTCTTCGGAGATGCTGTCTTCGGCATTCCAGGATTGCTGGAACCGCATGCCGCCGCAGGTGATAGCTGGCATCTGAAGCTCGGTGCGTCCGAACCGGCTGTATCGCATGGCATGGTGCCTCCTTCGGGGCCGCTCCCGCGGCGCCGTCGCGTCCATCTGTTAGGATAGCAGACCGATCAAGGGGCAAGGTGCGGGTTCGGTGGTCCATCTGCCGAGGCATTCGCGCTATCATGTCGTGGAGGGGTCCGGGGGCGGGTGGGTCGAGCTCGCAGCGGGTTCGGGAGCCCCGGTACCTCAGGAAGGCTGCGTGTCCATGGGAGCGCCGGGAAGCATGTTCACAGATAGCGCCGATCTTCTGATGGCGGCCATCGAGTCCAGCAACAACGGCGTGACCATTGCCGATGCGGGCCAGGCGGACCTGCCGCTGATCTACGTGAACACCGCCTTCACGCGGATTACGGGGTACGATGCGCCCGAGGTGCTGGGCCGCAACTGCCGCTTCCTGCACGCCGACAAGCGCCAGCAGCCCGGCCTGGACGTGGTGCGCCAGGCTATCGCTGAAGGCACGTCTTGTCACGCAGTGCTGAGGAATTTCCGCAAAGACGGCACGCCCTTCTGGAACGAGCTGTACATGTCCCCCGTCCGCGACGCCTCGGGCGCCGTCACCCACTTCATCGGCGTGCAGAATGACGTGACTCGCCGGGTCGAGGCCGAGGAGCGCGAGCGAGCCCTGCGGGAGAAGCTGGAGCAGCAGAACGAGCGGCTACGGGAGCTCAATGAGACGAAGAACCAGTTCTTGGGCATGGCCGTCCACGATCTCCGGAACCCGCTGGCATCCATCGTCCTCTCAGCGGGGACGATCGCCCGTGGAACCGTGGGTGAGGTGAACGAAGACCAGCAGGAGGTCCTGGAGTGGATCACCGACTCGGCGAACTCCATGCTTCGCTTGGTCAACGACCTGCTGGACGTGTCCACCATCGAGTCGGGCAAGCTGGACCTCCAGAAGGAGCCTGTGGACCTGAGTGACTTCCTCCAGCACGCCGTGGCGCTCCACCGGTCGCGGGCCGCCGAGAAGGGCATCGAGCTGGATCTGGCGCTGCCTGAAGGGGAGCCTGTCGAGACTTCGGTCGACCCGCAGCGGTTCCGCCAGGTGGTCGACAACCTAGTCTCCAATGCTATCAAGTTCTGCGAGGCCGGTGCGCGGGTGGACGTCAGCCTCGGCGTGGAGAATGACAGCGCGGTCATCGCCGTCGCCGACACGGGACCGGGCATTCCCGAGCAGGAGATTGAAGGTCTCTTCCAGCCCTTTGCGCGGACGAGCACCACACCCACGGGCGGCGAGCAGTCGACGGGCCTGGGCCTGGTGATCTGCCGGAAGGTCGTCGAGGCCCATGGCGGCGAGATCAGCGTGACGAGCCAGGTGGGCCAGGGGACGACGTTCACGGTGACCCTGCCCTTGGCCGGTCCGGCCGCCTGACCGCCGAGTCACTCACACCTCGATCCGCCACACTCGTATCTCGTTCGTGTTGTTCGGCCGCGCGACCTCGGCATACACCCGCAGCGCGCCATCGTCCCACATCCAGTGGGAGTAGCGCCATGTCATGAACTCGCCGGGCGTCGTGCTGGTCAGGAGGGGCTGGTGGGGCGTGAGATCCACGAAGCTGTCCAGATCGGCGCTCCACGCCAGACCCGTGGCGATGTTGTAGATGGGGTCATGCCAAGTGGGGTGCGATCCCTCGTATATGAGTAAGTACCCCACGCCGATGGGGAGGACGCTCGCCGGGCGAGTGTAGAAGGTGTGCCAGCCGCCATGGTCGAGGGCGGGGCCGTTGCCCACGGGCTCCCAGTGGTCGCCATCCTCGGAGCGGAAGTGGTGTGCTCGCTCGACTCGGTCGGCGCCGATCAGGAAGCAGTGCAGCACGCCGTCCACGCGGATGATGAAGGGGTCTTTGTAGTCGCGAACGGGATTGTGGCTCGGGTCGGTAGTGGAGCCGGGTACGATGACCGGACGCGCCGACGATGCCACGAAGTCCGCCGGCGATGCCGCATCCTCGAAGCGGAAGATGCACCAGGGGCCATCGCCGTAAGGGCCGCACCCGTAGAGACTGAACCTGCCCGCCTCCTTATCGAAGAGCAGCGCCGGACGCTCGAAGCCGGCGATGGGAACGTCCTCTCGGCGGAGGCTGTGCACGGGCTCGAATCTGGCGCCGTCGTCGCTGCGCAGGATGCGGATCTCGTACCCCCTCCGGCCGCGCGGCGAATCCCCCTCCCGCATCCGGCAGGCCATCCAGTAGGTGCCCACCGAGTCGCGACAGACCGACGGAGCACCGGCCCACCATTCGGGCGTGTCTTCATCGGGCTCGAGGACAACCTGGTATTCGTCGAATTGGGCGCGCAGCGCGTCGAGGTCCATGCTCCCAGCTCCTTCGGCAACGGGCGGAGGAGGACTTCGAGAGCGGGGACGCTGGCCCCTGCGCGGGGGCTATGGCCCCGGGCCCATGGCCCACGCCGCGAGGATGCCGCCACCGACGGGGTGAACTGTCCCCCATGCCCGGAGTTGGGAGACCTGCCGTATGCCTGCTGCCCTCGCGCTGTTCATCGCCCTAGCCGTCGCCCAGAGCCCGGAAGTCTCGCCCATCGCGGCGTCGAGCACCTTCGACCCTCGGTACCAGCCTGAGTACGCCCTGGACGGCGACATGCTGACACGCTGGGCCAGCGGCGTGCCGGGCGCTGAGACACAGTGGCTGATGCTGGACTTCGGCCGGCCGATGCCCGTGGGCTCGTTGACGATCCGCTGGGAGGCGGCCTATGCCGCCGAGTACGCCCTGGAGATCTCGGACGATGGCGCGGCCTGGGAGCGAGTGTACGAGACCTCCGAGGGGGCCGGCGGTGCCGAGACCCTCCCCTCTGTCGACCGATCGGCGCGATACGTCCGCATCGTCTGCTCCGAGCTGGGACCTTTCGGGGTGTACTCCATCTGGGAGGTAGAGGGTGCCGACGACGCCGGCCGAGCCGCCATCGCCGCCGCGCGGAGTGTGCTCGAGGAACGGCGCGAGGCGATGCGGCAGCGCGTGCGGGCGGAGCTGGATCAGGTCTTCGAGGCGGCGGGTGTCGACGAGATCCTCTACGCGACCCGCATCCCCGGCGCCCCTGGCGATGGTCACTGGTACGCCAACTTCGGCTACTACGCCGACAGCGTGGACCGGCTGACCTTCCAGCCGGGCGGCGGCCGGCTGTGCGCCCTGGATGTACGGACGGGTGACGTCAGGGTGATCTTCGCGGACTCCGGCGGCGCCATCCGCGATCCCCAAGTCCACTACTCGGGGCGCAAGATCCTGTTCTCCTACTTGCCCGAAGGCGGACGGCACTATCACCTCTACGAGATCGGTGTGGACGGCTCGGGTATGCGGCAGCTCACCTCCGGGCCCTGGGACGACATCGAGCCCACATATCTTCCCGATGGGGACATCGTCTTCGTCTCGTCCCGCGCCAAGCGTTGGGTGAACTGCTGGCTCACCCATGTGGGCATCATGTACCGCTGCGGCCCCGGCGGTGAGGACATGCGGCCCGTGTCGAGCAACCTGGAGCACGACAACACGCCATGGCCGCTCCCCGACGGACGCATACTGTATACCCGCTGGGAGTACATCGACCGCAGCCAGGTGGACTACCACGGCCTATGGACCATGAACCCCGATGGCACCGCGCAGATGACCTTCTTCGGGAACATGCATCCGGGCACGGTCATGATCGATGCCAAGCCCATCCCCGGCACGCGGGAGATCATCTCCATCTTCTCCCCCGGTCACGGGCTAGTGGAGCACGCGGGTCCTCTGACCCTGGTCGACCCGGGCGACGGGCCCGACAACCAGTCGCTGGTGACGACCATCTCGCCCGCGGCGAACCTGAGGGATCCCATCGCCCTCGGCCCCGATCACTTCATGGTGGCCGCCGGAGCCCAGATCCGGGTATACGACCGGGAGGGCACCTGGCTGCCGCTTCACTCCCTGCCGGCCGAGCAAGTGTCGGAAGGCGTCTGGGTCCATGAGCCGCGGCCCATTGCGGACCGGGCCCCCGAGCGGACCATGCCGCCGGCGGTGGACCTGGAGGAGCCCACGGGCCAGCTTCTGCTGACGAACGTGTACCACGGCCGCAGTATGGAGGACGTGGAGCGAGGCGAGGTGGCGGACCTGCTTGTGCTGGAGGCCCTGCCCAAGCCGATCAACTACACGGGGGGCATGGACCCCCTCACGTACGGCGGCAGCTTCACCCTGGAGCGGCTTGTGGGCACCGTCCCCGTGGAGGCCGATGGCTCGGCTTACCTGGAGCTGCCGGCCCTCCGCAGCTTCTTCTTTGTCGCTCGGGACGGCGAGGGCAACGCCATCAAGCGTATGCAGTCCTTCTGTAGCCTTCAGCCGGGCGAGACCCTGGGGTGCGTCGGCTGCCACGAGGAGCGGACCCAGACGCCGGCTGTGGGGGTGGATCCGCTGGCCGCCCGCCGATCGCCCTCGGCGCCTCAGCCCCTTCCCGACATGCCCGAGGTGTTCGATTTCCCGCGGGACGTCCAGCCCGTGCTGGATCGCAACTGCCTCGATTGCCATGACTATGTGGCCCACGGCGACGAGGGACCGCGCTCGGGCGGCGTCATCCTCTCGGGCGACCGTGGCCCCATGTTCTCGCACAGCTACTACGCCCTCACGATCCGGGGCCAGATCGCCGATGGCCGCAATCGAGCCGTGAGCAACCTCCCACCCCGGACCATCGGCGCCGCGGCGAGCCCCTTGTGGGACAAGATGACCGGCGGACATCAGGGCGTGCAGGTCGAGGGGAGGGACCTGGATCTGGTGCGGTACTGGCTCGAGACGGGCGCCCCCTACCCCGGCACTTACGGCGCCCTTGGCAGCGGGATGATCGGCGGGTACTTCTCGAACGGACAGGTGGCGACGGACTTCCAGTGGCCCGAGGCTCAGGCCGCGGGCGAGGTGATCGACCGGCGATGCGCCTCGTGTCACCAGGGCGAGATGGTCTTGCCGCGCAACCTCTCCGATGAACGAGGCGTGTCCTTCTGGCGGCCGGACTGGAACGATCCCCGACTTCCACTGGCTCGACATGCGGTCTGGAACCTCTCCCGGCCCGCCCTATCGCTCATGCTGCTTGCGCCTCTGGCCGGGGAGGCGGGCGGGTACGGAGTGTGTCGGGGCGACGATGGGGCCGCCGTCTTCCCCACATCCGAGGATGAGGGGTACCAGGCTTTGCTCGCTCTCGCGGAGGCTGGAAAGGCGCGGATCGAGGAGATCAAGCGGTTCGACATGCCCGGCTTCCGGCCACCGGAGCCGTACCTCCGGGAGATGGTCCGGTACGGCGTGATCGACGAGATACCGCCATCAGGGGAGCCCGTGGATCCGTACGAGCTGGATGAGCGGTACTGGCAGTCACTGTGGTGGGAGCCGATGGAGTAGAGCACGCCGACGTTCGCGGTAGGTCCGCGGAACGCCGGCGGCAGCGCCGTTGTTAGCTGGCGGTCTCCTCGGACGCGTCCTGGCCGGACGCGATGTACTCTTCGGGGTTCTCCTCGAACTTCTCGGGGCAGCCGGGGCAGCAGAAGTAGTACGTCTTGCCCTCGTACTCGGTGTGTAGCGTATCGTCGCTGACGGTGATGGCCGTGCCCATCACGGGGCATACGTACTGGCCATCGGCATCCGTCTCGTTGCCGATCTCCGTCGCGACCTCGCTTGTCTCCTCGTCGCTGGGGGTATCGGCGGTCGCCTCTTCCTCGCTCGGCGTCTCCGCCGGCGTGTCGGGAGTCGTGTCCGCTGGCGCGGACGGGGCTGCGGTGGTGGCGGCCGATGTAGCGCTCGCGGTCTCGTCCTCACCGGACTGGCAGCCGACCATCAGGGCGGTTGTCAGGGCGGCGATGGCCAGGATGAGCATTAGGTGGCTTCGCAATGGTATCGTTCTCCTCTCGATGCTGGCAGCGGGTGTCCGTGCCGCCAGTTCAGCTTTCGGGTTCCACTGTACCACTTTAGTGGATGCAACGCGAAGGCTCTACATGAGGGTCGACAGGATACGCCGAGAAGGTGAAACTACTGCCGGATGGGATCGCTGAACGGATCGAGGTCGAAGGGCATTGAGTCGCACGAAGGAGGACTGGACGCGGCCGAGACAGCAATCGGCTCTCCCTCCGCAACGGCCGTCCAGGGTCCTGCTCCACTCCCTGCGTACCATCACCCTAGCCTGGGCCTTCGGGGCCGCGTGGATGTACATCACCACCGGCGCCACCCTGACCCGGGGGGCGCAGCTCTTCGGGATGCCTGCCCTGGGGTTCGGGATCCTCGCGGCGCTGCCCTACGCCGGCAGTCTGATGCAGCTCCCCGCCAGCTACTACATCGAGAAGTACGGGCACCGCAAGACGGTCTTCCTGGTGTGCGGAATAATCCACCGCGCCCTCTGGCTGCTCATCGCGGCCATCCCCTGGCTGGTTCCGCCCGACGGCTGGTGGATCGCTCTGCTGATACTCCTCGGCACCTCGGGGGTGCTTGGGCACGCGGCGACGCCGGGCGTATTGGCGTGGTTCGGCGACGTAGTACCCCGGGCCGTGCGCGGGCGGTACTTCTCACGCCGCATGCAGGTGGGCCAGCTCGCAGGTCTTGTTGCTACTCTCGCGGTCGGGTGGGCCCTGGACCGAACGGGAACCGTTGGCGAGGCATCGCTGCGCCTCATGGTGAGCGCCCTGTTCGCGGCCGCCGCCGTGGCGGGGATCATCGACTTCCTTCTGCTATCGCGCCTTCCCGACCCCTCGCCCGATCCACCCAACCCAACGCTCAGCCTGTGGAGCATGCTGCGCGGTCCCTTGGGCGATCCCAGCTTTCGGCGTTACCTGGCCTACAACATGACCCTGACATTCGGGCTAGGCTACGTCGGCCAGTTCATCTGGCTGTATGTGTTCGACGTGGTGGAGATGACCAACGCACAAGCCAACCTGATGCTGGTCGGCATCCCTCTGGTCATCTCAATGATGAGCGCGCGCTTCTGGGGAAACCTCATCGACCGCCACGGCCGGCTTCCGGTGCTGGCCATCGCGGGGACGCTCATCGTCTTCGGTGGCGCGTCTTGGATCTTCGTCACCAAGGACAATTGGTGGCTGGGCTACCCCGCGGCGGCGGTGGCCATGTTCGCCTTCCCAGGTCTCGAGCTGGCCAACCTGAACCTGCTCTTCGGCCTAACCCGCACGCCGGGAACGCGGCGCCAGAACAGCGCTTACATGGCCGTCAACAGCGTCGCCATAGCGGTGGCAGGGGTCCTCAGCGGGCTCTTCGGGGGATTCGTGGCCAGGGCTCTCGAGGACTGGTCGGGCACCCTCTTCGGCTGGCCCCTAACCTACCATGGGCTGCTACTGCTCATCTCATCGGCCCTCAGAGCCCTCTCGCTGGTGTGGCTCATCGGGATCCGAGATGAGGGCGCGCACGGCACGCGCATGGCCATCCGCCACGTCCGGGTCAACATCTACTCCAACGTGCAGCAGGCTTTCCTGATGCCCGCCCGGCGGCTCGGCACGCTTCGCCGGAACAGCTTCCGGCTCCGCGGATTCCTGGCTCTACCCCGCATTCGCCGCTCGCGCCGGTGAGCACGGCGACCCAGGCCATCGAGATTCCCAAAAAAAAGTATTGACATACCTGTATGCTGGGGTATACATTACTGACTGTAACGACACGGACCGGCCGGCACCATCTACCCCAGAAGGTCCGGCCGGACAGGCTCCTCCTAGAGGAGTCACATAATAGGCGGGAGCGGTTTCCGACAGACTCTCCTCACACACCACCACTTCACCCTAGACACTCTACCACCCATCGGAAACCGCCCCGCTCCTCTCTCCTCCCGCTAAGCCCCCGACCACAGAACGTCCACGTAGTGAACGCCCCACTCCTCTCCGCGGCGCGTGAGCCACGCTTCGAGCCTGCCGGGCCCCGTGGGCAGGTCCAGGCCCGCGAAGGTGTGGCTGGCGCTACCCGGCCCGATGGGTGCCTCTCTCTCCACATCGCCGAGCCTGAAGTGGGCGATGGCTGGCTCGTCCAGCTCGGCGAAACGTAAGGTGACGTCGACCGGGCCCCGGGCCCGCACGTCGACCTCCCAGTATCCGAGGCCCTGCGGTCCCCAAGAGGCAGTCGGCCCGCGCCAGTCCTGCCGCGTGAGGGTGACCGGGTTCTCGTGGGGCGTGTTCAGGTAGATCCTGGGGGGATCGTAGCCGCGCGTCGATGAGACGTCGGCGAGCCATTCCTCGTACCCACTGCGCATCTCGGCGACGATCTCCGGATGCTCGCCCGCGATGTTGGTCGTCTCCCCCACGTCCTTGACTAGGTCGTACAGCTCGTCGCCGTTGACCAGCTTGTACCGGTCGCCAACGGCGGCGCAGCTCCGGTAGGGCACCGGCTCATCGCCCCGGTGCCATTGGAGGTAGAGGGTGCGATCGGGCGCCCGAAAGTCCTCACCTCGGAGTAAGGGCGCGAAGCTGGTGCCGTCGATCCTGACCTCCTCGGGCGGCGCGGCATCGGCCAGCTCCAGCAGCGTGGGCGCGATGTCGATGTGGGCCAGAGGTTCGTCGGTGGCCATTCCGGGCTCGATGTAGCCGGGCCACCTTGCGAGGAATGGCACCCGGATGCCGCCCTCGTACACCGTTCCTTTCAGGCCCCTCAAGCCGCATCGGTAGCGATCCTGCTGGGGGCCGTTGTCGCCCATGAAGACCAGCAGGGTGTTGTCGGTCAGCCCGAGCCGGTCTAGGCCGGCCATGAGGCGCCCCATGTTCTCGTCGATGTTGGTGATCATGGCCAGGACGCCTGCGTTCTCCTCATCCCAGCCCATCTCCAAGTACGGCTCGATGTAACGGTCGGCCACCTCGATGGGGGTATGCGGAGCGTTGGTCGAGAGGTAGGCGAAGAAGGGATCGTCACCGCACTCGCGGGCGAAGTCCAGGCAGGCATCGGTGAAGATGTCGGTGCAGTACCCCTGCCGCCGGACCTCCTCGCCATTGTGATCCAGGATGGGATCGAAGTAGGAGGTACCCGGCGGATCGGCGGGCTGGCCGATGCCCCCTCCCTTGTGAACCAGCGCCTCCTCGAAGCCCTGCTCGTAGGGCCGCATGGGGTGATTGTCACCCAGGTGCCACTTCCCGAAGATCCCCGTGCGGTAGCCGGCCCGACGGAGCATCTCTGCGATGGTCACCTCATCGGGATGCATCATGGCCCGCCCCAGGTACGTGTCGATGGCGCCCGTTCGGTAGTTGTACCGACCCGTCATCAGCGAGGCCCGGGTGGGCGCGCAGACGGGGCATGCGTAGAACCGGGTGAAGTCCGCGCCCTGGGCCCGCAGCCCATCCAGGTGGGGTGTGATGATCCGGTCATTCCCGTGGCACCCCAGGTCGCCATACCCCTGGTCGTCGGTCAGCACGAACACCACATTGGGTGGGCGCCCGCCCTGAGCGCGCGGCGCGCCAAGGGCGGTGCACCCCAATGCCAATCCGGCCGCTCCTGTCATGCCGATGAACTCCCTTCGATCCACGACGGTCACCCCGATCATCTTTGCTTGGGCGGGGGTTCGCGGGTACGGGCTGGCACCCCTTGCGGCCCGGCCCCGAGGAGAGTATGGTCATTCGTCTCGTGGCGGCCCAACCTGCCGCCATGCAAGGAATCGAGGTGCTTGAGGCGATGGGTGAGTTGGCCGTCAACGGCGGCACGCCGGTCCGCCAGGACCCCTGGCCCGATTGGCCGGTCTGGGATGATACCGAGGAGCAGGGCCTGCTGGAAGTCCTGAGATCTGGCGCCTGGGGACGCCAGTACGGCAAGTGCACGGAGCGTTTCGAGGAGGCCTTCGCCGCCCTGGCCGGGACACGCCATTGCATCGCGACTACCACGGGCACGGCGGCTCTGGAGATCGCCTACCAGGCGGTGGGGGTGGGCCCGGGCGATGAGGTGATCGTGCCGTCGTACACGTTTATGGCCACGGCCACCGCGGCACTCACCGTGTTCGCCAGGCCCGTGTTCGTCGACGCCAGCCCGGACACGTGGAGCCTCGACCCCGAGGGCGTCGCCGCAGCCATCACGCCCAAGACCAAGGCCATTGTGCCCGTCCATGTAGCGGGCAATCCGTGCCGCATGGACGAGCTCATGGAGATCGCTCGGGAGCACGGCATCGCTGTCGTGGAGGACGCGGCCCAAGCCCACGCCGGAAGCTACAAGGGCCGTCCCCTCGGCTCCATCGGCGACGTCGCCTGTTTCAGCTTCCAGGCAAGCAAGAATATGAACGGCGGCGAGGGCGGCGCCATCACCACCAGCGACGATGCCATCGCCGAGCGCTGCTGGCGAATCCACAACTGCGGGCGGGCCAGGGACGAGAGCATCGACGCCGGCAGCGTCTTCTCCACCAACGAGCGCATCACCGAGTTCCAGTCGGCCATCCTCCTGGGACAGCTCTCGCGGGTGCGCGACCAGGCTGACACGCGCCGCCAGAGCGCGGCCCGGCTCTACGAACTGCTAGAGGACGTGGAGGGGGTCAGCGGCGTGCATGTGCCGGGCGACGGATCGGAGAGTGCCGTGCATCTGTTCCTGGTCAACTACGACCCCAGCGCCTTCGGCGGACTGCCCAAGGCCAAGCTCCTGGAGGCCCTGGCAGCCGAGAACACCCCCGCCGCCCCGGGTTATACGCCGCTTCATAAGCTCGGGATGTTCAGCCGGGAGGGCGGGTCACCTTCGGTGGCTGAGCGAGATACAGGCCTCGCCCTGGACTACTCGGGCGTGACCCTTCCCGTGACCGAGCGAATCTGCGGCGAGGGCGGGTTCTGGATCTACCAGAAGTCCTTCATGGCTGGCCCCGACGCCGTGGACGGCTATGCCGCTTCCTTCCGCAAGATCCAGGAGAACATATCCGAGCTGCTATAGCGTGGGTCGCTGAGA
>WJIW01000358.1 GCA_014730065.1 Armatimonadia bacterium
GGCGACTACCGGCCCTCGCCCGGCTGGGCCTCAGCCTCACCCCCGTTACCACCGGCGACGATATGGTCCCAGTGCATACCGATCTCCGGGGGGCCGACCTAAGAGGGGCTGGCCTTTCCGAGGCCACCATCGGACCCGAGACCGAGGTCGATGATCGCAGCCTTTTCGGACCGACATCCAGCAGCCGGCCCAGCGAGATCGTCAAAGACGGCAACGCCGCCGTCTACCGGCAGCTCAAGCTCGCCTTCCAGGATTCGGGCGACTACATGCGGGCGGGCGACTTCTTCCTGCGCGAGATGCAGCACCGGCGTCGGGAGCAGATCGCCCGGCGATCGTGGCGGCGATGGTCCCTGCCCTACCTGATCTCCCTCTCCTTCGACATCCTCTCCGGCTACGGCGAGCGGCCCTCCCGAGTACTGCTCTGGGGCGCCGTGCTGGTCTTCATCTTCATGGGGATCCACTCGTCCCTGGGCATCTGGACCGACGGGCCCGATGGCCCGATGCGAGTGACGGACCTGGGCCACGCGCTGTACTTCAGTGTGGTCACCTTCACCACCCTCGGCTATGGCGACTACCGGCCCTCGCCCGGCTGGGGCCAGTTCTTCTCCAGCGCCGAGGCCCTCCTGGGCGTGGTACTCATGTCCCTCTTCCTGGTGTGCACGGTCAGGAAGTTCAGCAGGTAGCCAGGCCGAGCCGCGTCTTGATCCGCCGTCAGCACAGCCCCCTCACCCGGGAGAGGATGTGCCAGTAGGCGCCTCTCTCGCCGCGGGCGATGGCGTCGGTCAGCAGGTCATTGCCGCCGTAGTTGTAGTCGGCTTCGGCCTCGACCCCACCGCCGAAGAAGAACCGCTCATCGCCGCCGATGCACTCTGCCACAAGCTCCGCCGGGCCGGGCCCCAAGCCCTCCTCGAGGTAGAACACGGGCAGGGCTAGGTCGTCATCTGACCCGGCCAGAGGATGATCATGGTGCGGCCTGTGGACGCTGGCCGCGGACGCCTCCCCCAGGACCCAGCGCGCCAAGGACGTTCCGGCGTACAGCCTCACCCCCAGGGACACCCCGAAGCACGTCGCCGGCAGGTCTTTGAGGAAGGCGATGCTCTCGGCCACGGACTCGCGGGTCTCTCCCGGGGAGCCCAGCAGGAGGTCGTGCATCACGGCGATGCCCGCGTCTCGGCAGGCCAGGGTTGCCGCCCGGATAGACTCGGCCGAGTGGGAGCGGCCCAGCCGCTGGAGCATCCCGGGGTCGGCGTGATCGCTGCCGAAGTTGATCCCAGCACAGCCCGCCCGGGCACACGCCGCGGCCAGGTCCGCGTCGAAGGGGGCCGGCGAGGCGTACCCGTACCATTGGATCCTCTCCCCCAGCCCTCCGCGGCTCAGCCCGTGGCAGACATCGAGAAGGTGCTGCGGCGGCAGGTTGATCTCCGAGTCACACCAGTGGAGGTGGGTGATCCCCATGGCCGCTAGGCGCTCTACCTCGTCGGCGACCACTCCGGGCGGCCGAAGCCGGGCTCGGCTGCCCTTGCCCAGGGGGTCGGCGCAGTAGACACAGCCCATCATGCAGCCTCGCTTGGTCTCGATCCCCGCCTGTCCGCCGTGCTCGTGGTACCACCGCACGTCGAAGTGATCCCAGGATAGGGGCTGTGACTGGCTCACGTCGCCCAAAGCCGGTGGGGCGTGACCGTCCCGACCGGGGAGCACCAACCCCGGAAGGTCATGGCAGTCCTCACCCCGCGCCAATGCGTCGGCGAGAAGGGCCAGCGGCAGCTCGCCGTCGCCCACGATCCCCATGTCGGCCCCGATGATCGCCAAGCTCCCCCGTGGCGCGGCCGAGAACCCCGCGCCGCCGAGGACGATGGGAGCCGCCGACGCCCCCCGACAGGCCTCTACGATCGCCTTGTGGGCCGCCAGGTAGGACTGGCTGCGAGCCATGAAGCAGTCATCGGTATTGCGAATGGTGATGGCGATGAGGCCCGGATCGAGGGCCGATAGCCCTTCCGCCAGGACGCCCGCCGCACCCGTTGCCGGTGTCAGATCGATGACCCGGGGCTCGTGGCCGGCCTCGGCCAGAGCCTGGGCCAGGAACTCCAGGGCCAGGGGCGCGATGGGCGGGTGGACCGGATTGGGGTTGATGAGAGCGACACGCATGGCTGGGCCTCTCCGGCGGGTATGAGGCCGGCGATTCCACGCCGGCGGCAGGTGTTCCTGGTGGGGCGGAGGAGGGGTCTAGGGCGGTTCGCTCCAAAAAAACATCTCCACGGGTGCTGAACCGGCCCGCGGGACCGGATGTTAATCCACTAAGAACTCGGGGGCCCGAGTCTATGACGGTAGCGGACGATACCCTTGTCGAGCGAACACTGGCGGGTGATGCAGCCGCCTTTTCGGCCTTGTACGATAGGTACGAAAGGCCTCTGTTCAACTTCATCTACCAGTACGTCGGCGATTACGAGGCCGCGCAGGATATCTTCCAGGAGACGATGATCCGGGCCTACCGCAAGCTCGGCCGGTACCAGCTTGGGACGAACTTCTCAGCCTGGGTCCATCGCATCGCCATCAACCTGGCGAAGGATGAGTTCAAGCGGAAGAAGCGGCGGCCCATTAGCAATATCTCCGACTCCGGCGAGTCGGGCGAGGAGACGGACATGTTCGCCACCCTGGCGGAGGACGGGCCGGGGCCGGAGCGCATGCTCCTGGACAAAGACACGGCACGACGGGTTCGAGAGGGGCTGTCGCGGCTCACGCCCGAGCACATGCAGGTCATCCTGCTCTATGTGTTCCAGGGCATGGCCTATAAGGAGATAGCCGATACCCTGGAGATCCCCATCGGGACGGTGAAGTCCAGGATGCACTACGCCATCAAGGAGCTGGGCAAGGTGCTGGACGGCCGATTGTAAGGGCGAGCGGAGCCGCGGCCCGGATCGCCGGGGCGCCGTTGCCGGCCATGGGCTGGCCATGGAATGGGAGTGACGCGGATGCGTTGCGAGCACGTCCAAGACCGGATACTGGAGATACTGATGGAGGGGGAGACGGAGCTTCCCGTCGGGATCCAGCCCCACCTCGACCAGTGCCCCCAATGCGCCGCCGAGATGCAGCGTCTCCGTCGCGGCGTCGAGGCCGCTCGACTGCTCCCCCAGATGGCCGTGGAGCCCCCCAAAGGCATGAAGGACTCGGTCATGGCCGCCATCGCCGAGGGAGCCCCCGAAACCGATAAGGCCCCGGCGCCGGCCAAGGCCGCCCAGGTCCAGGAGCCCGCGAGCGAGCGGCGCGAGGAGCGGGAGTCGGGCCGCTGGTCGCTTCGTGACCTGGTCCACAGCCTGATGCTGCGCCCCTTGCCCATCGCCGCTGCCATGGCGGTGCTGGTCATCGGCACCCTCGGGGTATGGGCGGGTAGCCGACACTTCGAGGTCAAGAGCGCCAACGCGGTGGTGGAGCAGGTCCAGGAATCGCAGGCCCTGTCGAACCTGAACGCTCTGGAGGACGCCGAGTGGGTTCGGGAGACGCCGATGCACCGCAACGCCGTCGCCGAGGCCAAGCTGCAGCTCCAGCGATTGGCCGAAGCCGAGGACGACCCCGAGGGGGTCGCCCGTGTGATTCGGGGCCTGGAGGAGAAGCGGCTCGCCGAGGCCTTCCGGGCCATGGCAAGCGCCGCGCCGGCGGGCGCGGACCAAGATAAGAGAATGGCTTCGGAAGTTGTGATGGTTCTGGAGGACATTCAGCACGACGACCAGTAGATAGGGGCACCGGGCTCGATGGAGAATCCCGGAACATTTGCCGATCGGCTACCGTACGGGGGACCGGAGCCAGGGTCTATCTCGATTCGACCCGGGTCCGGCCAAGCGTACTTGTCGACCGACCGGAGTGAGCGCGGCATGCCCCGTCGCTTGGCTGGAGTGATTATTGGGGTTATCGTCCTGGCGACATTCGGCTACGTGATCTACGCGAGTCACGTCGGCCAGCGCGGTGACCACCTGCTCCAAGAAGCCGAAACCGCCAGTAACCGGGGCGACTACGCCTCCGCCGTCCGGGCCTTCGAGCGACTCACCACCGAGTATCCCAACCACGCCAAAATCGACGAAGCCCTCTACCGCCTGGGCTTCATCAACCGCCACTTCCTCAACGATCCCGAGACGGCGCTCTCCGCCTACGAGCGCCTGGTCAAGGTCCACGGCGACTCCGATAGCCAGTGGATCCAGCTCGCCATGCAGGAGATCGGCGACATCCACCGCTCCCAACAGGACTACGACAAAGCCCTCGAGCAGTACGAGAGTATCATCGCCCAGTTCGGCGA
>WJIW01000042.1 GCA_014730065.1 Armatimonadia bacterium
GCATGTGCTTCTCTGTGCCGGCGCGGTGCTGCTGGCAGTCAGTCTGTCGAGTGGTGCCAAGGCCGGCATCGTAGCCGGAGGAGCACCAGGCGGACCCTACACTGCCACCGAGCCGATCAGCGGATCCGTCTCCTTCGGCTTGCCATGCAACCCGATGGGCATCATGGTGATTGAGGCGACGGTGACTCCGCCCGTCGGGCCCGCGACCACCTACAAGGACGTGATGCCCATCATGGACGGCACGGGTGGGCTCACGCCTGGTTGGTGGCTCGCACCCATCGATACGACCCCCTACCCCAATGGCACCTGGACGGTGACCTTCCACTTGGAGGGGCAGAGCGACGCGGTGGGCCAGTTCCAGATGGAGAACCTGCTTGTGACCGACGTCACCGTAGCGGGTACCCGGGCCACGCTGCTGGAGCCCTTCCTGGCGGTCGGGCCGGACGACGGCAGCACCTTCGAGGTCACCAGTAACTTCGATGACGGGTTCGAGTGCCCCGGTGAGCTGCCGGTGACTCACGCCCTCACCCTCGACCAGTTGGGTGGCGCGGGAGCCCATGGCTGGAGTGGCTCCTTCATCGACGGCATCCCCGCCATCACTTCCAACACCTGCACGTACGGTTCGGGCGTGGCTCCCGGGCTGTACGCGCTCAACTCGACGCTGACAGAGCTGGCCAACGGCGACAAGGACTCGTGGCTGTCGCCCCACCTGTCCATTGAAAGCGTAAACCCGACCCTGTGGGTGCTTGACGCCCCGCGTTGCGGATGGTTCAAGATCAGCACGGCCACCCAAGACGTGGGCTCAGACCCCATAACGGGCGGCGCGTATGTATGGTCCAAACCGGACACGGCAGAACTGGTCCTAGTTGGTTCCGCACATCCACCGCATGCTGAACCGCTCTACAACACGGCCGTTGCTCCCATGATCTTCGATATCGGCGGCGACTACTGCCTTGGAATATCTTATACGGATGGGCATGGCGCGCCCGGAGGGCCACCGAACTACCACAGCAGTGACAACAAGTGGTGCATGCCCAAGTCGTGGGAGTTTACCGTTCCTACTTCAGCACACTTCGTGGGCCGGAGCGGCCATTGGACCAGCTACGCGAACTGCCAGGAAGCTTACGACCAGCTCGGGCGGGTGGTCCTATGGCGGTTCAACCCGCCTGCCGACAATGCCTACTCCTTCTACTCTGGACGGCACGCGCTCGGCGTTAGAGGCGGTGTCGTGCCGGCGAACGCGGAGGAGCGGACGTCGACGTTTCCTGCGTCTCTCCAGGAAGACAAGCTGACTCACTACGATGGGCACGCGTTCTGGGTCAGCCTCGAAGGGGACGGTGCAGCGGAACTCGGGGTCCGCGGCATCCAGATTGCCGGCAACACTCTGATCGTACCAGAGCGGCTCCAGCAGCCATACCAGGGACTGCTCGAGGGAAGAGGGTTCGATCTTGTCTACATTGAGGACCTCAACAGCATGGCCCAGAACCGACTGGTCTACGTCAGTTCGTGCAAGATGTCCAAGACCGCCCATCTGATTGGGAAGACGTTTGCGCAAGCGGTTCTTGACAAAGGTGCAGCATGTGTAGTGGCAGGACCTGAGCTATTGACCTGGGAGCCAGCGATGGAGTTCGACGCTTACTTCTGGCACATTGTGACGAAGGAGAACGCGACGATTGAGGAGGCGCTGGCTGAGGCAAAGGACCGATATGCCAACGCTAACGGTGAGTTGGAGCTAGAGGTGCACGGGTTGGCCGCACTGGAGGCGCTTGGGCCAGGCCGGTCTGCGCGCCTCGGGGAGGTGTGGGTACAGTGACACTAGGGTTACATCTGCTGGGTCGGCGCGCGTATCTGCCGTTCGCAGCCGGGCTCGTCATTGCATTGGCTGTGGCTGGAACGGCCGAGCCAACTGAGGACGAAGCCCGCCGTCTTGCCGAGGACGCCCTTGGCGCTCCCTTCTCAGTGGCCGAGCAGGAGCGATTGGAGAGCCCGCGCGGCACTGTCCACCTGCGGCTCCATGGGATGCTCTCAGACGGCAGTTCGGCACGCTGTGCCGTGGATCTGATCAACGAGTGCGTCGACTTCTACGTGGTCACGCCCCCGACTAGAGAGTCCGACTCTGAGATCGGACCGGTCGAAGAAATGAGTGTTGAGGAGGCACTCGAACTCGCCCAAGCCGAGGCGGGACGGCACATGGGCGAGCACGCTCGCGCACTCCAGTGGCAACCCGGCGCGAGCAGTGTGGACCGCCTACAGTGCATAGGGGAAGAGCCCAGCGTGGGGCCAGTCAGCGGCTATGAGATCCGTGGGGCAACAGCCCGGGCCCGTGTCGAGGTGGACACTGTGCGCGGGCGGGTCATCAAGTACTCCCACGAGCTGCCAAGCACCACCAACCCCGTCTCTCCGTCGGTTTCGGCAGACGAGGCCCAGCGGATCGCGCTGGAGCATATGGCGCCTGACCCAGGGACGTTGGCTCGACGGCCCATCCTGGAGTACGTGCCGAACGGCGACGTGGTGTGGCACATCGTGCTGGAAGAGCGAGCCGCCGATCAGCCAGCCTCCGAGGGGGACCCACGGCGCATATATGCAGTTGACGCCGTTAGTGGGGACCTCATCGAGGGGCAGAGCCAGAAGACCGTAGTCGTTGAGCAAGCGAAGGAGTTGAGGCTCGCGTCCGAGCCCCTCAAAGTGGCCCGCAGCGACGAGCCCAGCGACTTTCCCGTGCTGCTGATCGTCTTCGGTTGCGTGGTTGCGCTGGGTGGTGGGCTTGCCGCCATCTTGCTACGGCGTCGCGCCGGCCGCCGATGCAGGCACGGGGCTGGAGGCTAGCGCGGTCGCTCCCCCCCCGCGCCCAGGACTTCTGGGCGCGGGGAGGGACGCAAGCTAGACCGATCTGCTTGGGAGATGGTGGGATGAGATCCCTCAAGGTGGCAGTGATCGTCACGTGGACCGCCTTCGGGCTGACTCCGTTCGCGGCCTGGGCGGAGATCTCCGTGGAAGAGAGTGAGACGCTGGTCGCCGAGGCTGCTGGCGTGAGAAAAGGCATCGAGTTGGAGGAGACGCGGCAAGGGCCTGGGGGCACGGTCTTGCATACCTTCTCGGTGGAGGAGTCCGGTACCGAGTGGGTGGTCAATGCCACGGACGGTTATGTGACGCGGTGGGCCCGTCAGGACTTCGACACGGCCCAGTACAACCCAGTACTGTGCGGACTGGAGGACGATCCGGCGACTCCAGAATGCACCGAAGGTTACCATCACACGGGCGGCGCGACCACGATCGCCCCCGCGTTCCAGACTCCTTAAAGGAGGAAGTCGAATGACAATCAGGGGTACTCTTATAGTCCTCGGCGCGGCGCTGCTTCTCACGCCCTGCGCTGATGCGCAGACGGACCTTACTACCGACGAATGTCGGACTATCGCCCAGGCGCACTCCTCCGAGGATTTGGCTGATGTGGAAGCCCAGTTGCACACCTCGGCGGGCATCCAGAACATACACTTCATAGAGCCGAAGAGCGGAGTCGAGCACCGGGTGAATGCGACGCACGGGTACTACGTGGGCTGGGTCGACCCCAGTGTCACGGCCGCCACGGGCGCCTCGATCCCAGAAGACGAGGCAGTACAGATCGTACGCCAAACTGCGACCGAGCACCTGGGCAAGTGCGCAGAGGATCTTGAGTTCACGGTGCGGCAGATAGCTGAGGAGGGGTTCCGCCTCCACGGCACGATGCCGCCCTCTGGTGATCCTCCGCGCTATGGCATGGGCCCCAAGGTGAATGCCAACGTGCGACCCGATGGGTCACTGAGTGCGTATACTCAAACGATACCCCGCCCCGAGGACGCCGAGCCGGCACCCGTCGCTGTAACGGCCGAGGAAGCTCAGGCAATCGCCTCATCGGACCTAGCGCGGGATGACTTCGCCTTGGCCGGAGAGCCGCGTCTCATCCAACATGCTGGCGAGGCGCGATGGGCCTTGACCTTCACCCGGCATGCGGCGGGGCGCGAAGACCTAGGC
>WJIW01000359.1 GCA_014730065.1 Armatimonadia bacterium
CCCAGCCCGCCGCTACCTCGCCTCAGCCGACCCACGAGCAGCCGGTGGAGATGCCCGGCAGTGGCGGCATGGACATCGGCCCCATGAGCCTCCAGCGCTGCCTTGACCGGGCCTTCGCCATCCTGAAGCGCAACTTCGGCGACCTGATCCTGGTGGCCGCCATCGTGCATGTCCCCATGGCGGTTAGCCTGGCGGTGATGATGTGGGGTCAGTACAAGATGAACCCCGACCTCTGGGCCCTGCTATCGGGCGATACGGGCACCCTGGGCGACGTGTGGCAGGGCATGGCCAGCGGAGACCCCGATATGCTGACTCCCTTCTTGATGGGAGAGCAGACCTTCGATGTGGGCACATACGCCCTGGTGATCTTGGGCCAACTGCTCCTCTACGGAGTGCTGTGGTTCACGTACCCGTTCCTCTGGGGGGTGGCCACCGTTCTCACGGCCCAGACCCATCTCGGTCGGGAGCCCAATCCGCGTGAGGCCTGGCAGATCACGCGCCGGAACTACTGGCAGCTCGTGGCCGTGGGCCTCGTATATGGCGTGGCCTACACCTTCGGGTCGGGCATGTGCGGCATAGGCCTCGTTTTCATCATGCCCCTGATCCTCTACCTGGTTCCCATCGTGCTCTTCGAGGGACGGGGCGCCATGGACGGCCTCCGTCGCTGCGTGGGCCTGGTGGCGCGAGACTACATGCGGATCGTGGGGTGGTACTTGGCGTCGTACGGCGTGGTGCTGGGCATCCAGATGGGTCTGGCGCCGGGCCTGGACCTGGTGACCCGGTCGGCCCTCGCCGTCGTGTTCCCCGAGGGCTCGCCGATCCCCACCCTGATCGCCACCAGTGTCAGGCCGCTAGCGGACATGATATACGTCCCGCTGCTGATCGTGTTCCGGACCCTGATGTACTTCGACTCCCGGGCCCGGCACGAGGCCTTCGACCTCCAGGTCAAGACCCCGGCCGCCGAGGGAGCGTGAGGCGAGTTGTCCGCCCTCCTTCTGCTGGGTCTGGTCCTGCTCGGACAGTCGGGCGAAGCCGCCCCCGCGTCGACGGATGTCCCGGCGCCGGAAGCGGCCCGGTCCGCGCTGGAAGCCGAGCTGACCGAAGGCACCTACACCCTCCAGCGAGACGAGCGCAGTCGGGGCGACCTGGCCCGGGCGCTCTTCATGCGAGCGCTGCGGGGCATCGCTCCGATCCTCAATTGGTTGAGTGACCGGGTGCAGGGCGGGCTGGGGAGTCTGGGACTTAACTTGGGCGTCGTCGAGGTCCTGGTTCAGGTCGTTCTCATCTTGGCCGGGGTGGCTCTGGTGGCGGCCATCGTCTACTGGATCCTGCGGCGGATCAGGGCCCGGCGCGAAGAGGTCCTGGACAGCACCGTGCGCCTGTCGGCCGTATCCACATCCTCCGATAGCGAGCTGCTCAGCCTGACGGCCCGGCGCGCCCTTCGCCGCGCCCAGCAAGCCTCCGACGATGCCGACAACCGCCTCGCCCTCCGTTACGCCTTCTGGGCGCTGTTACTCGCCCTGGCCGAGGAGGGCCATTACAAGGTCCAGGCGGGCCGCACGAACCGCGAGTACGAGCGGCTCCTACCCCGCCAGTCCGAGGGCCGATCGCTGCTCTCCCGGGCCATCGGCGTCTTCGAGCGCTGCTGGTACGGGCGGCAGGAAGCGACGCCCGCCCAGTACAACGAGCTGATCGATCAGGTACGACCCCTGATCGAGGCGCCGAGGGGGCGGAGCTAGTTGTCCCGCACCTGGCGCTGGGTCATCGGACTCGCTGTAATCCTCGTCGCGGCGAACGCCGTGGTGGCTCTGCTGCAATCCAAGGGGGCCGCCGAGGGCACGCCCGACTTCTCCACCTACCGCGGGGGCAAACAGGGGATGCGCGCGGCCTTCAACACCTTGGGCCGCTTGGGCATGGAGCCCGAGCGTCATGAGGCGCCGCTGACGGAGCTGCCCGAGGACACGGCGCAGCTCTGGCTCATCAACCCGACCCAAGCCTTGACCCACGACGAGCTGGTCGCCCTGAAGCGCTGGGTCTACGACGACGGCGGGCAGCTTGTGGTGGGCTACGGAGATATGCTGTCCTATGCCGCCGCCTACCTGGTCTACATGCAGCAGCCCGATACGTCTCCCTTCCCCGAGCTGCTGGAGGCCCAGCCCCCGCCCATGCAGGTCGCCGTCGCCAGCGTCTCGGGCGCACTGACGCCCGAAGCCGGCGCCTACGGCTTCCCCCTGACTCAGGATGGAGTCTTGCGCAATGTGCGGCTTCTCTACTCACCCCGCAGCACGGCCATGGCCTCCATGGGCGGGTTCACGCCCATGGTTCGGAGCGAGGATGGTGCGCTCATCGCCGGCCGCACCTTCGGCGAGGGCGTCATTCTGTGTGTGGGCGATGTGGACATGTTCTCGAACTCCGGGCTGCCCGAGGTGGACAACGTGGTGCTGCTCTCCAACATCGCGGGGTACGCCGACGGGCGAGTTCTCTTCGATGAGTACCATCATGGATTCACGGCGGGGCCCACAGGCCCCCTTGGGCTGATCCAGCGCTCCCGGGCCGCGGCCGTGGTCGGAGCCCTGGTGGCGGGCATCCTCGTCATCCTAGTCGCCGTGGGGTCACGGTTCGGACGCCCCGAGGAGCCCTACGTCCCGCCCCGCCGGTCTCAGATCGAGTACGTGGATTCCGTGGCTCAGCTCTACCAGAATGCCATCGCCCGGCAGGTCGCCATCGGCAATCTATACCAGGCGGCGATCCGCCGCCTGGCGGGCGCGACGCGGTTCCGGGGCGAGATCGACCACGGCCAGCTCGCCCGCCTCGCCAGCCCCAGGGTGGGGATGTCGGCCAAGGAGATAGAAGATACGCTGAACGAGGCGAACGGACTGCTGGATCGTGGGTGTCACGATGATGTTACCTTGCTGGAGGTCGCATCCCGCTTGGCGCGCATCAGCCGGTCACCGAGACCCGGTGCGCCCTAGTGAGATGAGCGGGGCGGAAGGAGCCTGAATACTCGTGAGCACTACTGAGCAGATCGCGCACGCGCTTGAGGCGGAGGTCGAGAAGGCGGTGGTGGGCCAGAGCGAGGTGGTGCGCCAATGCATCCTCGCCGTGCTCGCCGGCGGCCACGTGCTGCTGGAAGGCGTGCCGGGCACCGCCAAGACCCTGCTGGTCAAGACCCTGGCCCGGGCCATCGGCTGCGACTTCCGCCGAATCCAGCTCACCCCGGATCTCATGCCCGCCGACATCCTCGGCGTGAATGTGTTCAACACGGCCCGGGGCGAGTTCGAGTTCCGGCGGGGGCCCATCTTCACCCAGTTCCTGCTGGCTGATGAGATCAACCGAGCCCCCGCCAAGACCCAGTCGGCGCTCCTCGAGGGCATGGAGGAGCGGCGAGTCACAGTGGATGGCGAGCCCCACCGGCTCCCCGAGCCCTTCACGGTCTTCGCAACCCAGAACCCGGTGGAGCATGAGGGCACCTATCCGCTGCCCGAGGCCCAGCTCGACCGTTTCCTGTTCAAGACCCTGGTGGACTATCCACCTAGGGAGCATGAAGGCCGGGTGCTGGACATGCACCACCGGGGCCTCGACCCCCATGACGTGGATTCCCTGGGCGTACAGGCGGTGGCCAGCCCGGAGCAGATCTCGTCCTGCCAGGCGGAGATCACGGCGGTCAACGTGGAGGAGCCGGTCATGGGGTACGTCCTGGATCTGGTCCGGGCCACGCGCCAATCGCCCTTCGTGCTACTGGGGGCCAGCCCCCGGGCCGCGGCGCTGCTGCTGGTGGCAAGCAAGGCCGCCGCCGCCGAGGCGGGCAGGGAGTTCCTGGTGCCCGATGACGTGAAGGACATGGCATCGCCGACGCTCCGGCACCGGCTGATTCTCCAGCCCGAAGCCGAGGTGGATGGCCTGACGCCCGATGCCGCCATCGAGTCCATCGTGGCCTCGGTGCCCGTGCCGCGCTAGGAGGCCCCGCTTGAGGTACATCCCCACAGTCCGGCTGGGCCTGGCAATCGTCCTGAGCGGGCTCTTCTGTGGCCTCCTGGTAGCCCTGGGATTCTCTCCCTGGCTGCCCTGGGCGGTGGTGGGCCTGCTGATGGGCGCCGCGGTTCTCGATGCCCTCTGGATGATCTCCGGCAGGGACCTGGGCGCCCGTCGGGAGATGGCGCCCCGCCTGGGTATGGGCGCCAAGAACCCCGTTCGTATCGCGGTGAGCAACGGTTCGGACCGTCCCGTCGAGGTGAGGATCCGGGACGAGGTACCGCTGAAGCTCCGCCCCGACCCGGAGGTCGTGTCCACCGTGGTCGCGCCCGGTGCCGAGGCCGTGGCTGAGTATGCCGTTTTCCCTCGGGAGCGGGGTGCGGTGGAGCTGGGCCAGATCTGTCTCCGCTGGCGGGGTCCCCTGGGCCTGGTGTGGGGTCAGCGACGCTTCGAAGCCGATGAGGAGGCCCGGACCGCCAAGGTCTACCCGCGGTACGTGGACTACGGCCGCTTCATACTGGAGTCCCGAATCAAGCTGCGCCGGGAGGGCCCCCAGCGTCTGCGCATCGCCCAGCGGGCCGACGAGTTCGAGAGCCTACGGGACTACGTGCCCGGCGACGACGTCCGGCGCGTCGACTGGAAAGCCACGGCCCGCCAGCGCCGGCTCATCACCCGGAACTACGAGGAGGAGCGCTCGAAGGATGTTCTCATCCTCATCGATGCCGGCCGCATGATGGCCCCCGAGGCCCACGGGCTCACCAAGCTGGACCGAGCCATCAACGCCGCGCTCATGATCGCCTCGGTGGCGGCGGAGCGGAAGGACAAGGTGGGCCTGTTCGTCTTCGCCGACGAGCCCATTGTGTTCATCCCGCCGGCCCATGGCAAAGCCCAGATCAACCGCTTCATGGACGCCCTCTACGACGTCCACGTGAAGCTGGTTGAGCCCAACTTCTCCCGTGCCTTCGGCTACCTGAAGTCCAAGCATCGCAAGCGTGGGATGGTCATCATGTTCACCGACCTGATCGATAGCGAGGCCAGCGGCCAGCTCATCGGGCACGTGTCGGCCATCACGCGCCAGCACCTGCCCCTGTTCATCAGCATCCGGGACCAGTCTCTGGAGGAGGCTTCGGCGACGGACGTGGACCGGATCGGCGACGTATACCGCCGGGCCGTGGCCGAACAGATCATCCACGACCGGGATGTGGCCCTCGCCCAGCTCCGCAACCAAGGCGCCACGGTCATGGACGTGGCCCCCGACCGACTGACCATCGAGTCGGTCAACCGCTACATCCTCCTCCGCCGCACGGGGCAGGTGTAGGCCGGTTCGCGGGGGGGCCACCCGGCGAGGCCGAGGTCACAGATCCACGATCGTCACGCCCAGGCCGCCGGCGTTCAGTGGCGCGTCGCGCATGCCCTTCACGATGGGCAGGTCCGATAGGTGTCGGCGGAGGCCCTGTTTGAGGGCTCCCGTGCCCTTGCCGTGGATGAGCCGCACTTCCTCGTGCTCGGCCAGTGCGGCGTCGTCCAGGAGCTTGTCCACCTGGTCGATGGCCTCGGTCACCGTCAGGCCGCGCAGATCGATCTCACTCGGCACGGACAGCGCCTTCCGCACCTTGATGGCGCCCACCTGATCGCGTACCTGGCGGTCGCCGGTGGTCTCGAGGACCGTCACGTCCTCCAAGTCCACGTCCATCTGGAGTCCGCCGGCGGAGACGCGGATCCGGCCATCGCCCCGGTCGGGGTCGATGACCACGGCACGCTTGTCGCTCAGGTTGTGTAGCTCCACCGTATCGCCTTCATGGATGGCTGCCGGTGGCGGCTCGGGTGGCTGAGCCTCGGCAGGCTCGTCTGGCTCCGGCGCATCGCCGAGCTGCTCCCGCACCTCCGCGTCGAGGGTCTCCAGCCGATCCCGGGCCTCCTGGGTGGCCCGGCCTTCGCGGTTCTGCTGCCGGATTTCCCGCAGGATCTCCTGGGCTTCCTCGCGCGCCTTGCGCAGGATCGCCTTGGCGTCGGCGGCCGTCTCCTTCCGGATCCGGTCCCGCTCCTCCCGGATCCGCTCGCGCTCCTCGTGGAGGCGGTCGAGCTCCTCCTCGGCCGAGGTCTTGGCCTGCGATAGGTCGGCCTTCTCCCGCTCGAACCGCCGGCGGCTCCGCTCCAGGTCGCTGACCACACGCTCGACCCGCTGGGCGTCGTCGCCTATCAGCTCCTTGGCCTCCATGAGGATCTCGGTCCTCAGTCCGAGCCGGGAGGCGACGTTCATGGCGTTTGAGCTACCGGGGACGCCGATCATCAGCCGGTAGGTGGGGGCCAGGGTCTCGTGGTCGAACTCCACCGAGGCGTTCATCATGCCGGGCTCGGAGAGGGCGAACACCTTGAGGGCGTTGTAGTGGGTGGTGGTGAGGACCAGGCACCCCCGATCGCGCAGGTAGCGCAGGATGGCCTGGGCCAGGGCTGCGCCTTCGCCGGGGTCGGTGCCGGCGCCGATCTCATCGAGGAGCACCAGGGTGCCCTCTCGGGCGCGCTTGCAGATCCGGGCGATGTTGCTCATGTGGCTGGAGAAGGTGGACAAGCTCTGGGCGATGGACTGCTCGTCGCCAATGTCGGCGTAGATGTCCTGGAGCACCGGGACGGAGCTGCCCATATCGGCGGGCACGTGGAGGCCCGACTGGGCCATGGCGCACAGGAGCCCAACGGTCTTGAGAGCCACGGTCTTGCCGCCGGTATTGGGGCCGGTGATCAGCAGGACGGTGAACTCCTCGCCGACCCAGACATCGATGGGCACCACCTCCGAGGGATCGATCAGCGGGTGCCGGGCTCGCTTCAGGTGGACGTGTCCCTCGGTGGAGATCTCCGGGCGGCTGGCGTCCATACGCCGGGAGAGGCTGCCTCGGGCGAAGACGAAGTCGAGGATGGCGATGGCGGTGACGGAGTGCTGGACCTCCTCGGCGACCTCCCCCACCTTGCCCGATACCTCCCGGAGGATCCGGCTCACCTCCTCCTGCTCCGCCGCCAGCACCTGCTGCAGCTCATCGCCGAGCCTGACCACGCCCTGGGGCTCCACGAAGACGGTCTGCCCGCTACTGGACACATCGTGGACGACCCCCTGGATCGAGCCCTTGGAGCCGGCCTTCACGGGGACGCACGGCCGGCCGCGCCGGGTGGTCACGAGTCGGTCTTGGAGCTTGGAGCCCTCGGACTCCCGGTTCAGGAAGTCCCGCATGGTCTGGTCGATGCGGCTTCGCAGGACGCCCAGCCGACTGCGTAGCCGGCGGAGCTCTGGGCTGGCCGTATCGACGACTTCGCCCTCGGGCCCCACGGTGTCCTCGATGACCCCCTCCAGCTCCGTGTGGACACCCAGGTGGTCGGCCAGATCCCGGAGCAGTGGATAGTCGTCGGGGTGTGTCGATTCGATGGCGGCCCGGGCACGGCGCATGCCCCGCAGGCAGTCGCCAACCTTGAGCAGCTCGCTGCCCGACAGGGCGGATCCGACCCGGCTCCGCTTGATGAGCTCCCGGATGTCGGTGACGCCGCCCAGAGGGAGGGGGCCCTCCTCATCGACCATCCGGCGGGCCTCGCTGGTCTCGGCCAGCCGGTCGGCGATGACCTGGGCATCGGTCTCGGGCTGGAGGGATTCGGCGCGCTCGCGGCCTAGCGAGCACGAGCACTCCGAGGCCAGGGCCACGCGAATCTCGTCGAGCTCGATTTTGGTGAGGGTCCTGCTATCCATGCCAGTTAGGGTTTGCCCCCGGGCCGCGCGGCGGGACGCCGATCTACCGCGGTGAGACGTATACCATGCATCGCCCGTCGATGGTGGGGCGCGGAAGGTAGGTGGCCAGGATCGCCGCCTCGCCCTCGGAGACGGCCGTCACTCGCCCGTCGGAAGTCACCGTGGCGACGGCTGGGTCGCCGCTCTCGAATCGCAGGTCGTCATCCTCGACGGTCATCGGCTGGCCCTGCACGTCGCGCAGGGTCCATTGCAGCCGGAGGACATCGCCCACGGTCATGTTCTCGCTGCTCGGGAACAGCACCAGCTCGTCCGCCCGACCGCTGAAGCTGCCGCAGCCGCCCAGAGCGGTGAGGGCGGAGGCCACCACGGCGCACGCCAGCAGCAGCCGGTATCTAGTGATCATGGGAGGGTGATCTCCTCTCAGGTTCGGACTCAATCCGATTCGGGCTTTGGGGGCTTGGCGGCGAGCGCCGCCTTCAGGTCGGGCACGGTGAACAGGCTCGTCACCCGGTAGCCCTTCTCCCGCAGGTCAGCGGAGCCGCCCATCTCCCGGTCCACCACGAAGAGCACGTCCGTTACCACGGCTCCCACGGCCTCGGCGCCCTCGATGGCGCCTCGCACGCCGCCGCCGGTGCTCACCACGTCATCGATGACGGCGACCTTCTGGCCCGGCTCCAGGGCAGGGCCCTCGACGCGCTTGCCCGTGCCGTGGCCCTTCTCGGTCTCCCGCACGAAGAAGGTGGTGATGGGCACGCCGCGCTGATGGGCCCGGACGGCGATGGCGCCGAGGATGGGCACCGACGACACCGTGGGGCCACCCACGGCCGTCGCTTCCGTCCGCGCCAGCTCGTCGAGCAGGGCGTCGGC
>WJIW01000360.1 GCA_014730065.1 Armatimonadia bacterium
AGGAGAACTCATGTGGGGTGGGTCCTTCCAGTGATGGTGGGCTGTCAGCGGGCTCTTTTCCGTGCACGCCGGCGACGCCCCTCCGTGCTGGCGCCCTCGCGGCGCCTCAGTCCCTCAGCCAGTCCTCGCTTACGGTGACGTGTTTGATCGTCTCCCGAAGGTAGGTGTAGGTGATCTGCATGAGGCCCTCGGCATCCTCGATGATGGCCGGGTACGAGTACTCCCCGGGGTCGGTCTCCAGGTCCTTGCGGATGGGGAACGTCCTGGCGTCGTCCTCGGAGAGGTACAGGCTCAGCGGCGTGCGGCCCCGGCCCGCGTGGTTGTTGACCAGGGCGATGGCGCCCGACTTCAGGCGCACCATATCCGATCCCGAGTTGGGGTTGGGTACCTCCGTCGGCTCCAGGGCGGTCCAGGTGCGGCCGTAGTCCTTGGACTCGGCGCGCCACAGGTGGCTCTCCTTGACCTCGGGGCGGAAGAGGCTCACCAGGTGGCCGTCGGCGATCTCGACAACGGTGGGCTGGATGTTCCCCGGCTCCGAGCGGAGCAGGTCGCCGCGCTGCCACGTCTCGCCACCATCGGCCGACCATGCGAAGAAGGACGCCCACTCGCGCTCATCATAGAGGGGCAGGAGGATCTCGCCGTTGCTCATGACCAGGGCCTTGTGCCGAGTCATGTAGCCCAGCTCATCCTCGTACAGCCGCTCCTTACCCCACAGCCGCTCGCCCTCTCGGCCGTCGGAAGTGCGCATCTTGATCTTGCACGTCTTCCAGCCATCGCCGTACATGGTGACCCAGAAGAGGGTGACCCGGCCGTCGGGATGGGAATGAAGGACGGGGTTGCCCTCGGAGAGGTTGGGGCACTTCTCGAGCACGAAGGGCGCGCTCCACGGGCCATCGCCGCGGCGGTAGGCGCCGTAGATGGCCACATTCTTGTGACCCTCGTGGGCGCCGGCGTACCAGGATGCCATGAGCCGGCCGCTGGCGAGCTGGCAGATGGTGGAGCCGTGGGCTCCGGGCGCACCTGGGATGTTCTCGTAGACGAGTCTGGACTCGAAGATCGGCTTCGACATGACCTGCATCACCCGCACGGTGGTTCGGCGAGGGCGAAGGCTGGGCCTTCGTGCCCAGCGGGGGCAGACCGAACCCCCTGTGGTCGCCCTTCCTGGCTGAAGGAGGACGGGCGGCGGATCGGCGGGGCGTGCTTCGTCCTCGATCATGTAATATGGGCCGTATGCTGGCCGCCCGGCGGCCCGATCATGCGATGAGGTGGATGGCCCATGCTCGACTTCTCGAAGATCACTACCTATCCCATCAAGCAGCGCCGCAACCTGGTGACCCGCAGCGACTTCACCCCCGTCAAGAACGACGAGGAGCTGTGGGTGAATGCCAAGGTGCGCGACCTGGTGGCCCGGATCAAATGGGCGCGGGAGAAGGACCGGCCCGTCATCATGCAGATGGGCGCCCATGTGGTGAAAAGCGGGCTGTCGCTGCTGGTGATCGACCTGATGAAGCGCGGCATCGTGACCCATGTGGCGGGCAATGGCGCCGTGTCCATCCACGACTTCGAGATGGCCCTTATCGGCGAGACGAGCGAGGATGTTGGCGAGTCCATCACCGACGGCTCCTTCGGCATGGCCGAGGAGACCGGTGGCATGATGAACGATGCCATCAACGCCAGCCCCGAGCTGGGCTACGGCGCCGCCGTGGGCAAGATGATCCTCGACCACGGCCTGAAGCATCCCAAGTACAGCATCCTCGCCCAGGGACAGAAGCTCGGGGTGCCGGTGACCATCCATGTGGCCGTTGGGACGGACATCATCCACCAGCACCCCCGCTGCAACGGAGCGAATCTCGGCGAAGCGACCTTCCAAGACTTCAAGATCTACTGCGAATCCATCGCCCGGGCCGACGATGGCGTGATCCTGAACTTCGGGTCCGCCGTGATTATGCCCGAGGTGTTCCTGAAGGCCCTGAGCATCACCCGGAATCTGGGCCATCCCGTGCGGCCCATCACCACGGCGAACTTCGAGATCCGCCGGGGCCTATCGAACTGGTACTACCGGCCAACGAAGAACGTGGTGAACCGGCCGACCCAGGACGGCGGGCGGGGCTTCAACTTCCTGGTGGACCACAAGGTGAGCATCCCCTCGCTCCACCGGCTGCTGACCAAGGGCGAGTAGGGCCCGTAACACCTCTTCGCTCCGCGAGCACCCTATAGCGTGGCTCCCATGGGGGGATGCCCGCCCCGGCCAGTGATCGATGCACCCTTTCGCAGTCCCGATACGTCTGATACATGGAACACTACAGACACTGGGGCCTTAGGGCGTGCGAGCGCGGCCGGACCGAACCGGAAACCTGTTGCCGGTAGCGGGATAGCCCCGGGGTACCACTTTGGTGTAGAATTAAGGAGACCGCCCAAGGAGACCGAAGTACCCTTGGGTGCGTTTGTTTTGTTCGGGAGGAGGCTTTGCCCCTTGCAAACCTGGGAGCGATTTAGCGACCGTGCGCGCCGGGTGGTTCTTCACGCATCCGACGAAGCCGTGCGGCAGGGCGTGGAGTTTTTCGATACGGAGCACCTGGTACTGGGTCTACTCAAAGAGCGTGAGTCGGCCGGTATGCGCGTGCTAGCCCGCCTGGGCGTAAGCCCGGTCAAGCTCCGCAAGGAGATCGAAGCTCATCTGACGAGCGAGAAGGAGCAGCCCAGCACCAGCCCTCGGCCAGCACCGGCGGCCAAAGAGGTCCTCAACCTCGCCTTGCGCGAGGCCAAGCACCTCGGCCACCAAGTCGTCGGCACCGAGCACCTTCTGCTGGGTCTTATCCGGGTAGGCCGCGGAGTTGCCTATCGGGTCCTTGCCAAGTTCGGAGTTGACCTCCGTCGGGCCCGCCTTGCCGTCATTGAGTGCATCAAGGAAGAGGTCGAGCCCGCCCCCGCAGGGGCGTCGGGATCGTCCTCCTCACGACAAGAGAAGAGCCAGACCCCGGCCCTGGATCATTTCGGCCGGGACCTCACCCAACTGGCTTCCGAGGGCGAGATCGATCCCATCGTCGGGCGACAGCCCGAGATCGATCGCGTCATCCAGATCCTCTGCCGGCGGACCAAGAACAACGCCGTGCTCATTGGCGAGCCGGGAGTGGGCAAGACGGCGATCGTCGAGGGGCTGGCCCAGCGGATCACCGCGGGCTCGGTGCCCGAGAAGCTCCATGGCAAGCGGATCATCGCCTTGGACATGGCCTCCATCGTGGCCGGCACCAAGTACCGGGGCGAGTTCGAGGAGCGCATGAAGAAGCTCCTCGAGGAGATCCGGGGCTGCCAGGGCGAGGTGTACATCTTCATCGACGAGCTGCATACCTTGGTCGGTGCCGGCGCTGCCGAGGGGGCCATGGATGCTTCGAACATCCTCAAGCCCGCCCTCGCCCGGGGCGAGATCCGGTGCATCGGCGCCACCACCCTCGATGAGTACCGCAAGTACATCGAGAAGCACCCGTCCCTGGAGCGGCGGTTCCAGAGCGTCGTGGTTCGGGAGCCCACCAGCGAGGAGACCTTGGCCATCGTCCAAGGTATCCAGGACCGGTACGAGGACCATCATGAGGTCCAGTACACCGAGGATGCCATTCAGGCTTCGGTCAACCTATCCCACCGGTACATCACCGATCGGTACCTCCCCGATAAGGCTATCGATGTGCTGGACGAGACGGGGTCCCGGTGCAGCTTGCAGGCACCGAAGGTGACCCCCGAGACCCAGGCTCTCATGGACCGGATCGAGGAGACGGTCAAGGAGAAGCAGGGCGCCGTCGCCGACGAGGACTTCGAGCGCGCCGAGGAGCTGAAGTCGACCGAGGAGCAGCTTCGCGAGGAGCTTCGGGAGCTGAAGGAGTCGACGAAGCACGTGATCCAGGTTCACGAGGAGGACATCGCCCATGTGGTGTCGTCTTGGACCGGCGTGCCCGTCACCGCCCTCACCGAGGACGAGTCGACCAAGCTGCTGCGCATGGAGGACGCCCTCCATGAGCGGATCATCGGCCAGGACGAGGCCATTCACGCTGTGGCTCGAGCGGTCCGCCGCTCCCGCGCCGGCCTGAAAGACCCACGGCGACCCATCGGGTCGTTC
>WJIW01000361.1 GCA_014730065.1 Armatimonadia bacterium
ATGGCGACCCCGGGCCGCGAGGCGCACAGGGCCCCGCGGGACCTGCGGGCCCCGAGGGCACCGTGGACGCCCAACGGCTGACCTCGCTCATCGACGACGAGATCGCCGATCGTGGCCTGATCACCGATACCGACCTCGAAGCCACCATCCAGGACCTTCGCGACTGGCTCGAGCCCGAGCTGGAGGAGATCGCGGGCCGCATGGAGGGCCTTACCGATGATCTGGCCGCTCTGGAGGCTCGCGTTACCGCTCTGGAAGAGGAGCCCGACGTCGTCACCGGATTCATTGACCTAGCCGCCGGCACCACGAGCTCGGGCGCCAACGCCGGGGCGCTGGCCACCATGGGGGCCCAGGAGCCCTTCAGCTCCCTGAACGCCTACCTGGTCTTCCACAAGGCCATCAACTCAAAGACCACCGCCCATGTGGTGCTTTGGGAGAACAACAACGCCAATGTTCCGAGCCCGACCTTGCCCGTGCCGGCCGTGGGCCGCAAGACGTTCGCTGTGCCGGACGAGGCGTGGGTCGAGGTCCGCGAGACGGAGTTGTTTGGCACCGACGTGGACCTGAAGATCGGCCGGCAGTACGTGAGCCATGGCCTGACCTTCAGCAACGACATCTACGCCTCCGATGGCGTGCTCGTCCGCTTCACCGACACCAGCCTGGCCGCGGCCGAAGCGTATCTGGGCGGCGCCCAAGGCACCAGCCCCCATCTCGTTCTGTTCGTGGCCGATGACCTGGGAACCGATGACCTGGTCACCGGCCTCACCTGGGTCGTGCAGGATGGCAGCGGGTTCGGCCCGCCCGGCCGCGCGGGCCTGACCGCCCGCTGGATCTGGGATGAGGATGATGGGAAGGCGATTTTCGGCGAGCTGTCCAGCCCCATCCAGGGAATTTCCGCGAACTCCTTCGGGTGGATCCTCGGCGCCGATGTCGTTCGGACCAGCGACTGGGACATTCATGCGGCATGGGCCAGCGCCCCCCTGGGAGTGAACCCTGGGCGAGACTGGTACACTCGCCTGACGCCTTACACCGAGAACTACGGCGAGGTGCCGCTGATCACCAACATCGTGCCCGGCGCCGCTTACCGCTCGGGCTTCTGGCACCGCCGACTGGACTGGGAAGAGGTCCCCATCGAGCCCGGCGAGTCAGCTCAGTACGTGAACCTGAGGTACACCGATGGCGACCGAGACTGGCGGGCACGACTGATCCACGAGGGCGTTGCCGCCGGCAGCCGCTACACCGCCACCCTCGGGACCGACATCAGCATCAGCGGCGACTTCTGGGCTAGCGTCGATCTCGGCTACACCCAGTTCCAGGGCGGCGGGATCACCCACGCCGGCTCCATCGTCCGGGGCAAGGTGAACTGGGAGTTCTAGCTCCCGCCCCATTCGACTCATCACCCAGCCCCCCGAGGCCCTCGCCTCGGGGGGCTTCGCATATAGCCGGGGATCCACGCAGGACTTCGGGCGCGCGGCGTGAACCCCTGACCCACCGTACTGCAACAAGGGAGGCAAGAACTCAATGACGAGCACTCTACTTCTGGCGATGACCGCGCTGAACACCAGCGCCGTCGCCGCACCCATCACCACGGGCACGCTGCTGGAGGAGATGGTCTCGGTATCTCATCTCACCGAGTTCCCCGATCCCAGCTACAAGACGGTCCAGGTATCCTCCTACGACCGCCGGAGCGTGACGCCCTACGGGCCCGATTGGTATGCCAATAGCGACGGGTTCGGGCGGGAGCCGATCCCCGGCTTCCTGGAAGTCCTGGAGCAGCCCAACGACGAGGGCATCGGTCGCTACCTGATGGCCGACTGGGACGGCCCCGGCGCTCTGGTCCGTACGTGGACGGCGCGGATCAACGGCGACATCCTGGTGATCCTCGATGGCGAGACGCTGTACGAGGGCCCGGCCGAGCGCTTCCTGATGTGGACCTATAGCGAGCTGGCCAAGGCCGAGGGCCTTATCGAGGAGGATGTGGCTCGGGGCTTCCACCAGAACATGGCCTGCTACTTCCCCATCCCCTTCGCCGACAACCTTCGCATCGAGTGGACGGGCCGCCTGGATCAGCTCCACTTCTACCACATCGAGGCCCGCTTGTACCAGGAGGACACCGACGTCACCTCCTACAGCACCCAGGACCTGACCGAGTACTCGGACCAGATCCAGAACGCCATCGCCATCCTCGACGACACCGACGGGAGCTTCGCCGAGCCCGAAGGTACCCAGTACGATCTGGCCGTCGATGTCCCCGACGGTGAGGCGCGGGAGCTGATGAAGCTCGAGGGATCCCTGGCGATCCAGGAGCTGACCTTGTCGGTGGAGGCGGACGACCTACGCAAGGCACTCCGTGGTCTGGTGCTGAAGATCGCCTTCGATGGCTCCCACCAGCCCCAGATCGAGAGCCCGGTGGGCGACTTCTTCGGCGCGGGGCCGGGGCTGGTACCCTACGATAGCCTGCCCTTCACGGTCCGGGCCGACGGCTCCATGACATGCCGCTTCGTGATGCCCTTCGCCCAATCGGCGACCCTGTCCATCCATAACCGCTCGGGCGCCCAGGGGACGGTCCAGGGCACAATGACCGTGGCGTCTTACGATTGGGACCCGGCCAGCTCACAGCACTTCTATGCCAAGTGGCGGATCGATCACGACCTGGAAGCCCATGGCCGGACAGGCATCTTCGACCTACCCTACCTCACGGCCCGAGGCAAGGGCGTCCTGGTCGGCGTGGCCTGCATGCTCCTCAACCCCTCGCGCGTGCCCACCTCGGGAGGCAATTGGTGGGGCGAGGGTGATGAGAAGATCTGGGTGGACGATGATGACTTTCCGTCCCTGTTCGGAACGGGCTCCGAGGACTATTACAACTACGCTTGGAGCCGGCCGGAGCTGTTCGAGACGGCTTATGCCTGCCAGCCCTTGACCTCCGGGCCGGACAACCGGGGCTTCGTCACCAACAGCCGGTTTCACATCCTCGATCCTCTGCCCTTCGAGCAGCGGATCGACTTCCACATGGAGCTCTACCACCACAGCCACACGCCGGGTATCAGCTATGGCCGCATTGCCTACTTCTACGCAGGCCCGAACCTGCGCGACGACTGGGTGCCCATCACCACCGCCGACGTGAGCCAGGGTCTGGAGCTGCCCGCGGAATGGGAGCCGCTGGCGTCCGGCGCCGCGGGTGGAGCCACTTTCTTCCAGGCCGAAAGCGTGCTCTCCGATGCGGGAGACTCCGAGATCCTCACCGGCGAGATGTGGTCGGGCGATGGCCTGGTGCTCATGGGCGAGCCGGCGGCGGGCGATTCCATCGAGTTGACCATCCAGGTCCCCAATACGCGTCGGTACCAGATCGTGCTGACCTGCGCTCAGACACCTTCCAGCGGCCGGTTCTCACTGGCGCTCGACGGCGGAGAGCCCATGGAGTTCGAGCCCGATCTGTTCACTCCGCACCTGGAGATGCTGCGCAACTTCTACTTCGATACCCTCGACTTGGAGGAGGGCGAGCACACCCTCACCATCACCGCCTTGGGTGCGGGCGATGGGGAGGGTTCGGATGTGGGCGTGGACTTCGCCTGGATCCTGCCCAGGTAGACTGGCACGAAGTCCGCGCCGGGCGGGTCGGGTCAGGGCCCGATCCGCCCGGCGCG
>WJIW01000362.1 GCA_014730065.1 Armatimonadia bacterium
CGTGGGTGTATGACAACACCAAGGGGACCGTCACTCCACCCCCATAGCCAGGGCTCGGAAGGTCCGCCACCCAAACCAACGCCAGCCAACCGGCGCGCACCCAAACAGCGCGCCGGACGGGCGTACCACTAGGCGACGCTCGAACACCGGACACCAGGCGCGCGTTACATCAGTGACCTCAAGAGAGTGCCACGACGCCGGGTGCCGTGCGCGTCGCTGGCCTCGATTCCTGGCGACCCGCGAAGGGATGCTACTCGTGAGCAGTGCCGAGCACCAGCCGTCCCCGCCCCCGTCCGAGACCGAGGGCACCACTGCCCGAGCCCATGTCGACTGGAAGCGCCTGGAAGTACCCCTGGCCGCGCTGCTCTCGTCCTTGGGCGTCCTGGCCGTGGTCTCATGGACCATCGCCCCGAGTATCACCTTCGGCGATTCGCCCGAGCTCGTCGCCGCGGCGGCGGATCTGGGACTGGCCCATCCCCCTGGTTACCCCCTCTGGACCATGGCAAACCACCTGGCTATACGGATCTCCGGTGCCGCCAATCCCGCCCTGGCGGTCAACATGATGTCGGCCATCTGCCTGGGCTTGACGGGCCTCTTCGCCTTCATAGCGTATCGCCAGCTCGGCGGCAGAACGTGGGCCGCCGTGGCCGTGGCGTGGGCGGTGTGCCTCACGCCCGTGATCTGGGATCAGGGCACCATGGCCGAGGTCTACGCCATGGACCTGGCTCTGCTCTCGGCGTGTGTGGCGGCGACGCTGGTGCTGCACACCAGAGTCAGGGATGGGCAGGGCCTGTCTCCGTGGTCTGCCCTGGGGTTGGGCGCACTGATTATGGCGGCAATCACCCATCGAGGGTCGAACGCGCTGCTGCTCGCGGGGTGCCTGATTCCCTTCCTTGCCCTGCCCCGCCCAAGGTGGCTACGCTTGGGCACCGTCGGACCCTTCCTCGCTGGGATCGTCCTGGTCAGCAGCCTATGGCTGTACATCCCCTTGCGCGGCGGCATGTGGCCGGAGGCGCCAGGTGCACCGGATGAGATAGCCAAGATCCACCTCCATGGCTTCGGTGGCGAGGAGCTGTACGCATGCCAGCGGATCGAGGATGTGGGCCACTGGGGCGAGTACATCCGGGCCAAGGTGTTCGCCGACCAGCTCTGGAGCCCGCTGCCCAGGATCTGGGGAACGGTAGCCTCCAGTGACCTGCTGCTGATGAGCCGCGAGCTGAACGCCGCGGTCTGGATCCTGGCGGCCGTTGGCGGGGTGCTGGGCTGGCGCCGCCTGGGGGCGCGGATCGCCCCCTTCGCGTGGATCGCCGTCGTCGATCTGCTGGTCTTCTGGAACTACTGGGTCTATGACCGCGATGTCTTCTTCATACCCCTGTACTTCGCCGTTGGCGGGCTGGCTGTGGTGGGGATCGCTGTGCTGGCTCGGTACGCCGCTGAGCAACGGGACGAGCGCGCGGGCAGGCTGACCGCATTGTGCTTCGCTGGTCTGGTCGCTGCCGGCGTCATCGTGGAGGCGCCCCGGACCTTCAGGGAGCTGGACCGGACCCACTACCCCTTCGCGGATCTTGTCGCCCAGGGGATCATGGCCTCCATGCACGATGAGCGGGGATGGGTCATGGTCGGTCGGCCCCGAGTCGGCTCGGACCATATCTACCATCCTATCCTGTACTACGGTACCGTCATCGGAGCCTACATGCCGGGCCACGCCCGTCTCTTCGGGGATCCGCCCCAAGGCGCCGCCGCCCTCCGCCGCGAACGGATCGAGGCCGATCTGCTGGAGGCCATGGAGGTGACCGACGCGGTCCGCGAGGCGTGGTACGCCGACGACTCCGAGGCCTTCCGCGGTCACATCATGGCCGAGCAGGCGATGCGCGAGGAGAACATCCGGGGCCTGGTGGGTTACCGGTTCGCCAGGGACGAGTGGTACGTGATAGGCGGAGGCTGGCCGCGGACGCATTTGTGGACGAACGAGATCCTCCGGGAGCCGTTCGACCAGCGGGCCGAGGAGCCGCAGGCGTACGAGCACTACAGGGCCCAGGCCCTCCAATGGGCCCGAGCATGCCTCAGTGTGCGGCCCGGCGATCCTATTCTGGAGGAGATGGCCTTCGCCCCCCTCCTGGAGCTTGTGGACGAGCGCGTAGTGTACGGCGACTTCGGAGAGGCCTTCGCGCTGCTGCAGGCCGCTGAGGAGATGGCGCCGGGCAGTGCATACCTGGGCCTGCAGATCTCGTACGCCTTCTCGGCTGCGGGGCTCGACGAAGAGGCCATGGCCACTCTGCGCACCGCCAGGCCCCGCTCCCTGCCCAACACCCAGCTCTGGCATCACATCACCCTTCAGCTCGGATGGACCCTGGGCAGGACGGGAAGGTACGAGGAGGCCATCCCGGTCCTCGAGGACGCCGCGGCCCTCCGCCACGACCCGATGCCCCACGTCCGCGATGCCCTCGAGCGGTGCTACTCTGCGCTGGAGGGCGGACCTGCTACGCCTCCGGCCCAAGGCGCTTCGTCGCCGCCGGCTCACGATCACGGGGTCCACGATCATGGAGCGCACGACCATGGGGCCCACGATCACGACGCCCAGGCTCCCAGGGCGGACGAGGCCGAGGAGTCACCCGAGTCGTAGGCTTGGCGATGGGCGCAGGATCCCGCGATTCGCCTTCGAACCATACAGGAGC
>WJIW01000363.1 GCA_014730065.1 Armatimonadia bacterium
CCTATGCGCGCACCTGCACGAGCACATCGACCGGGAGATCCGAGAGGAGGGAGCCCCTCTGGCTCCTCACGAGTGCCTTGCCCGGGGCGCGGGGGCGTGCCGGGACCTGGCGGAGCTGCTGAACGCCGCGGCGCGTGTCATGGGGATCGCGGCCCGGTTCGTCAGCGGCTATCGTTGGGGCGAGGGCATCGACGAAGCCTATATGCATGCCTGGAGCGAGGTCTATCTCCCGGGGGCCGGATGGCGCGGATACGACCCGGTGGAGGGGCTCGCCGTGGCCGATCGCCATGTGCCCGTCGCGGCCTCCCCGCACGCCGACGGCGCGGCGCCGACCTTCGGCACCTTCCGGCGCACCGGGGCCGATGCGACCCTGTCCACCGACCTGCGAGTCGAGGCCCTCGACGCGGACTGACGTGGTATAATCCCGCCACTTCGCTGGCCCTCAGGCCCATCGGTGGCATCCATGCCTCCCCGCCCCAGTCGATCCGAACAGGCTGCCGAGATCCGCGATCTCCTCTCCGAGTATCATCCACCCGGCGCCGGCTTCGACGAGGTCGTCGACCCCCATGGCGAGCTGCGTCCGGGCTGGGACGTGGTGCTCGCCGGCCTGGGCGAGATGGGGCGCGAGGAGCTTAACCGGCGATGGGGTCAGGCGCAACGCCTGCTACGCGAGAACGGCATCACCTACAACGTGTACTCCAGCGATGGCACGACCGAGCGACCCTGGAAGCTGGACCCCTTACCCCAAGTCTACGGCCGGCAGGAGTGGACGGCGCTGTCGGAGGCGGTGGAGCAGCGGGCGCGGCTGTTGGAGGTCGTCCTCGCCGACCTCTACGGGGAGCAGCGCGCGATCCGCGAGGGCACGCTGCCCTCGGCGCTCATCCTAGGTGCTCCGGCCCTCCTTAGGCCCTGCCACGGCCAGCGACCCAGCGGGGATGCATACCTGCACCTGTACGCCTGCGACCTGGTGAGAGGCGAGGACGGGCAGTGGCGAGTGGTGCGTGATCGGACCCAGGCGCCCGCCGGGGCGGGCTATGCCCTCGAAAACCGCATCATCCTCACCCGGGCGCTCCCCAATCTGTTCCAGCAGATGGGCGCCGAGCGCCTGGCGGGGTTCTTCCGCCAACTCCGGGAGACCCTGGAGAGTCTGGCGCCCGGGGGTAGGGATGAGGCCCGGGTAGTGGTGCTCACGCCAGGGCCGTACCATGAAAGCTACTTCGAGCACGCGTACCTCGCCCGCTACCTCGGCTACACCCTCGTCGAGGGGGGCGATCTGACCGTTCGAGAGGATCGGCTGTACCTCAAGACGCTGCAGGGGCTTCAGCGCGTGGACGTGGTGCTTCGCCTCCAGGACGACCATCTGTGCGATCCCATCGACCTCGATCCCCTCTCCACCATCGGGGTGGCCGGGCTCGTGCAAGCCGCGAGGTCGGGCCAAGTGGCTGTCGCCAACGCCCTCGGCAGCGGACTGGCTGAGCACCCGGCCCTTTCGACGTGCCTCCCCGCACTGTGCCAGCGGTTTCTTGGGCAGGAGCTCCTTCTGCCCTCGCTGGCTACCAAATGGGCCGGGGAGCCGGGTCAGGCTGAGGCCATCTCATCGGGTATGGACGCGAGGGTCCTGAGAGCCGCCGAGGAGGGCGGGGTGGGGGAGCCCATCGGGCCTTGGAGCGATGACGAGGCCCGCCGGCGCATGGCCGACGAGCTGGCTCGGCGGCCGTGGCGCGTCGCCGCTCAGGACTTGGCGGCCTTCTCGTCGGCTCCGGGCTGGGACGGCGAGAGGATCACGGCGCGTCCGTCGACCCTCAGGGTATTCGCCGTCCGCACGCCCGAAGGCCGGTACGTGGTGATGCCCGGGGGCCTGACCAAGATCGCCGGCCATAGCGGCCAGAGCCTGACGAGCCTTCGGAGGGGTGGGAGCAGTAAGGACACCTGGATCCCGCTCGCGGGCGCCGATCAGCCCCCGAGTCTGCTGCCGACTCCCGCCGAAGCGATAGAGATTCGCCGGAGCCCGCGAGACGTGCCCAGCCGCGTGGTGGATAACCTCTTCTGGATCGGCCGGTACATGCAGCGAGCCGAGGGTTCGGTGCGGCTGCTCCGGGGCGTGTTGGCTCGTCTCGCCACCGACGAGTCGCTGGACGCCATCCCCGAGCTGCCCTCGCTTCTCGACCTGCTGACCTCCGGTGGTCTGGTCGATGGCGTGCCCGAGGATCTGCACGAGACGGCGGCGCGGGAGGAGCTGGAAGCCTGCCTGCTGTCGGCCTTCTCCGATCCGGCCCTGGAGCGCGGCCTGGCCGCCTCCTTGTCGTCCCTCCAAGACCTCGTCCGCATCTCCCGCGACCGGCTCTCCCTGGATACCTGGCGGACCTTCTCGCGATTGGAGGCGGAGGGACATCCCTTGACCGACGAGCAGCCGGCGGACATCGGCCAGGGCGTGGATCGGCTGGACTCGCTCATCATCGTGCTCTCGGCCCTCAGCGGCCTGATCATGGAGAGCATGACTCGGAGCGACGGCTGGAGGTTCCTGGACATGGGACGCCGGATCGAGCGGGCCAACCAGGGCTGTGCCTTGATCCGCGCACTGCTGGCGGAGCCGGGAGCGGGGGAGCGTGGCCGGATCGAGGCGTTGCTCGAGGTAGCCGACAGCATCATGACCTACCGCTCCCGATACCTCACAGCTCTTCAAGCGGCTCCAGCGCTGGACATCACCTTCGTCGACGAGACGAATCCCAGCAGCGTGGCCTTCCAGCTCGCGCGGCTCCAAGCCCACGTTCGCGACCTGCCCGAGCATCCCGATCCGGGCGCCTTGTCGCCTCTGGAGCGGCGGGTACTCCGGGCGCTCAGCCAGTCCCGCCTGGCCGAAGTGCATGAGCTAGCCCCCTCGGACGGGACGGGGCTTCGGCGCGAGCTGGTTACCCTAATGGATGAGATGCTGGCCGATCTCTCCGCCATCGCCGATGCCATCATCCACGGGTATCTGGTGCACCTGAAGCCTAGCCGCCAAATGGGCCGCCTTGAGCCGGAGGCCCGTTGATGCGATACCACGTCACCCACCGCACCGCCTACAGCTACGCCAGCCCGGTGACCATCAGCCATAGCGCCGTCCGTCTGCTGCCACGGGATCTGGCGACCCAGGCGGTGGCGAGCCACCGGATCGAGTGTGACCCCACGCCCTCGCTGCGCGTGCGGCGCGAGGACTACTTCGGCAACGAGGTGGAGTACTTCACGATCCACGAGCCCCACACCCGGCTGGTGATCGAGGCGACGAGCGAGGTCAGCGTGGTGACCACGCCCAAGGCGAGGACGGGCGACAACCCCCCTTGGGAGGGCGTGGCTGAGGAGATCGCCGGTGCGAAGGACGGGCCCACCCTCGTTGCCAGCCAGTTCCGCTTCGAC
>WJIW01000364.1 GCA_014730065.1 Armatimonadia bacterium
CGTACGAGAGGTCCAGCCCCAGCCGGCCGAGCTGCTGCCCTGCGTCGAGCCCGCCGTAGCCCGCGGAGTCGTTCCAGATCCATGTCAGGCCGCCGTACAGGTCACCATCGGAGCTGAGCTCATCGCCTACCCGAACCACGCTATGGGGCGCGCTGCCGGGGAAGCCGCCCACGAGCAGCTCAAGCTCCTCCAGACTGCTGCCGGTCCACGCGACACGCACACCGTCCGTGGCTTGGCTCTCGTTGTCGAAGGTCAGGCCGCTGGCATAGGCGGTGTACTGGCGGCCGACGACCAGGTCCACGTCGCTGCCGAAGATCTCCGTATCGTCCACACTCACCCAGGCCTCATCGGGTGCCGAGAAGTCGTTGTCGGAGTTGTTGTTCTCGATGAGCACGACCACCGCGCGGGTCTTGGAGTTGATCCGCTTATCGAACACCAGGCCGGCGTAGATCGAGCTGGCCAGCTCCACGCTTCCGCGATCAAGAAGATCGCCGGCGGTCGCGCCGGAGCTGACTTCCACCAGCTCGGGGATGAAGTACCCCTGGATGACCGGCGGCTCCTCCTCCAGGACGAGGACCCGTGCCTCCAGAGCGTCCAGATCTTGCCGCAGGTCCCCCAGCCGGGCTTCGATGTCCGATAGCTCCGGCTCGAGCCAATCGCGCAGATCCGAGAAGGCCTCCGTCAGGGCGACCTGGTCCACCAGGGCGCGGCCAGAGACGCTCTCATCGATCAGCGAGGCGAGTCGCTCCGGCTGCACGATCCCCGCCGGACCGGCAGGCCCGGCGGGTCCCATCGGGCCGGGATCGCCCTCCGGACCGGTATCGCCTTTGGGTCCCATCGGCCCTTGGGGTCCCGGGGGTCCCTGAGCGCCGGTCGGCCCTGGTGGGCCGTCTTCTCCGGGCAGGGGGGCACGAACCGTTGTGGTATCCGTGTACCAGAAGAGCCGAGCGAAGACCATCGCCAGCTCGTACCGCGTCATGGGCGCGTCGCCTCGGAAGGTGCCATCGGGGTAGCCTTCGAGCGGACCGGCGTCGTATAGCATCGCCAGGGCCTCGTACGCCCAGTGGTCGGGGGGGACATCTCGCGCCGTCTCTTGGGCGTGGGCCAGGCCCACTGCCACTAATGTCAACCCAATGCATGCCGCCGACGTCTTCATCCTCGTGGGCCTCCCCATCGTACCGCTCTTGGCTCGCCGGGGGCATTCCACCTTGGAGCCATCACTCCTGCCTGCCGGACCAGGGGCAAGACCGAAACGCTGGCGAGCAGGCGGACCACTGTGCTATGCTAGCCTGTAATGCATCGATTCCGGGTTCGAGCAACCTCAATGGACCTGAACGCCGACAATGGAGCATACTCCAGTAGCATGCGGTCCCCAAGTCACACAGCGAAGCTCACCGCCCGCAGCGTACCTCCGGGGGTCGCCCTGCTTCTCATGCTCGTGCTGCATCCCTTCGCTCACGCGGTCGGACACGGCCCGGCCCACCCCCATCACTGCGACTCCGTGAATGTCGTCGAATCCGGCGCCCCTTGCACCGTTCACGCGGACGATTGTCCGATCATGTCGCTTCTGCGGTCAGGTGGCGCCGCCAGCTCAGGCTCGCCCTTCGGCCCTGTGGGCGTCACCGACACGCTGCGGGTGGCACCCATTCAGGACCAGCGGGCCCACGGATCGCGGGTTGATACGGCGCGGAGCCGGAGTCCTCCTCCGCGCCTCGTGCACTAGCTCACCGATACCCAAGCGCGCTTCGTTCGCGTCGCAGGCCACGCCCGACCATGGCCCAGCCCGCTTCGTCATCTGCGGGCCACCCATGGCCCGTGGGATGGTCGAGCACCTCTGCCGCAGAGAGAGGAACTTTGTATGCGTGTTCTAGGCTTAGTAGTTCTCCTGATTGTCTCTATGTCACTCGCCCTCGGGTGCGGCGAGAAGGACGAAACGGACACCGCCCGGACACCCGAGGGGGCGACCGTGTACGAGAACGAGGACATGGCCATGACCTTCTTCGTGACGGATACCGACGCCTACTGTGAGGGTCCGATGGGCGTCATGACCTTTGTCCGATCCGACGAAGGTGACGCCATCGTGCTCGAGGGTGAGGGTGGCGGACGGATCGTGAAGACGGCCTCCGGCGGCTACCAGTTCGAGTCAGCGTCCGGAGGCAAGCCCATGCCACTCACGCTGCGGTCGGAAGACGCGGGCGCCCAGTGACCCTGGCGCGGCCGAGAGACCATGCCCATCAACAAAGGAGTGTTGACCTATGAGCCACCGCAAGAGCAAGACAGGCTTCACACTGATCGAGTTGCTTGTCGTCATCGCCATTATCGCCATTCTGGCCGCGATCCTGTTCCCCGTCTTCGCGAAGGCCCGGGAGAAGGCGCGGCAGACCTCCTGCCTCAGCAACGTGCGGCAGGTCGGCACGGGGTGCCACATGTACGCCCAGGACTATGACGAGAACTTCCCCCTGTTTTCGTGCATCCCGCAGTGGGGCGGGAACTACTACTACTGGTACGGGTCGCGCATCGGAGGCGTGACCAGTGCCGACAACGGCCTGCTTCAGCCGTACATGAAGAACGAGCAGATCCTGGACTGCCCGACCGCCAAGGGCATGCCCACCTTCGCCGACTGGTTCCCCGCATACGGCTTCCATGGCGACTTGCTCGGATCGTCCTACCCCACGTCCAGCAGCTCGTCGGCCACCCTGGGGGAGCTCGAAGCGCCCGCCGAGACGGTTCTCATGGGCGACACGGGCCTCATCCTCAGTGGTCCTACGGTCTACCGCATCACCGACATTCGCGAGCCCTCCTTCCGGTGGCCAACCTTCCACGGCCGACACAACGGTATGGGGAATGTGGCGTGGTGCGATGGGCATGCCAAGGCCATGAAGCCCGCGTTCAACCCCAACGCCCGGGGTGCGCACAACACCCTGGAGAACCTCCAGCAGGTCAAGATCGGAGACCTTGTCAAGGACGGCAACTTCGACGACGACTACTACTTCGCGTTCAACAAACCGTAGCAACGTCCATAAGCCAGAGCAGCGGGCCGGCCTCCGGGTCGGCCCGCGCTATTCTGAGAGGTGCATTCGTATGAGACTTACCCGATGGACTGCCCTGGTGGCGGCCGTTCTCGCGCTGGGGGTGCCGTCCTTGGCGGCGCCGATGGTGCATGCGCCCGAGGCCACCGATGGCCGAGGCATCGCCGTGGTCATCGACCGCGCCAGCTATGAGGCGGTCGAGGCGGAGCTGACCGACTGGATCTCCACCGTCGCCGAGGAGGGCTACAGCGCCTGGGTCCTGGTGGACGAGTGGGACGATCCCCTCCAGGTGCGCCAGGCCGTCATCGAGCTGTACCGCGATCCCGACTCTCACCTGGAGGGCCTGTTCCTCTTGGGCGACATCCCCATTGCCATGCTGCGGGACGCCCAGCATCTCACCTCCGCCTTCAAGATGGACCAGGTCAACTTCGAGCGCTTCCGAAGCTCGGTGCCGACCGACCGGGTCTACGATGACCTGGACATGGAGCTGGAGTACTGGGAGCCCGATCCCGACCATCCACTGCTGCACTACATGCGCCTTGAGCCCGACTCTCCCACCTACATCCAGAGGGAGCTGTACTCCGGCCGGGCGACGCCCCGAGGCGGCACCCCCGAGGAGCGCCATGCAGCGTTGGCCGCGTATCTGGAGCGGGCAACGGATGCCCATGGCAGCCCCGAGATCCTCGACCGGGTGCTCTTAGCCGCAGGCCACGGGTACATCCATGAATCTCTCAACGCCTACCAGGCCGACGTGGCCCTCGCTCGCGAGCAGTTGACCTATGGCTCGGGAGCCGCCGTGCGGGTGGACGCCATCGGCCAGCTCTACGACAACTACGTGAAGCCGAGACTCTTCCGACAGTGGGTCGATCCCGAGCTGGACCTGCTGTTCGTCCGATCCCACGGGTCACCGGACATCATCCACATGGACCCCCCGATGCCCAGCGAAGGGGACGAGGCCGATGACGATCCGGACGAGCCGGAGTCGCCCTACGACCCCGAGGACGTGAGTGCGCCCGAGGTGCGGGAGCTGCCCGATGGCGCGGAGATGGTCTTCCTCGACGCCTGCTTCAACGGGTCCTTCGCTCACGATGAGTACGTGGCGGAGGCGCTGCTCTTCGATGTGGGCGAGTGCGTCGCCGTCTACGCCAACTCCCGGAACGTCCGGCAGGACATCTGGTCCACCGAGAACCTGGGCATGATCCGCGCGGGTTACTCCGCGGGCGAGGTCCACAAGCGGGTGCGATACCTCGAGTCCCACCTCCTGGGCGACCCCACCTTCGCCTTCGCCCCCGCGTCCACATCCACGGAGCTGCGCCGGGCCCTTGAGACTTCCTCTGAGGGGACTCTCCTGAGCCTGGCCGAGCACGCCCAAGACTCCGCGGCACGAGGCGTCGCTCTGGAGCGGTACGCCCAGTTGGCCGGACGCGAAGCACTGCCCGTCGTGACTCGGGCCCTGTCCGATGACCCAGCCACCTTCGTGAGGCTCAAGGCCTTGGCCGCAACGGTCGCCTTGGCCCCCTCTAACCTGGCAGAGCTGGTGACCGGGCGTATCGATGATCCCGATCCCACCGTGCGCAAGTTCGCCGTGATCCTCGCCTCGGACATCGGTGACCCCGCGAGCGCTGACGCCCTCATCGCGGCGTCGGCCGCCGACGCCTGCATGAGAGTGCGGTGGCAGGCGGCGCAGGGGCTCAACCGCTTGGGCCGCGCGCAATCGGCCATCAGCGATGACGCCATCGCCGATGTTCTCGAGTGCGCGGGCCTGGACGAGCAAGCGGAGATGTACCGCGAGGCCGCGATCCGCACTCGCGATGAGGGCGGCCTGGAGAAGTGGTGCATCGAGCGCATGGGTGACGATGACCCGGAGAAGCGGCGTATGGGCGTGCGCACCCTCCGCGGCAATCGGTACCAAGATGCCCTGCCGATACTCCTTGAGCGGCTGGCGACCGACGATGACCCGGTCGTCCGAGAGACGGCAGCCGAGGCTCTCGGCTGGTGGAGCCTGAGTCACCGCAAGCCGGAGATCCGCGCGGCCCTGGAGGCCCTGCTGGGCCAGCCAGATCTGCCGGGGTCCGTGCGCGATGCCGCGCTGGTCTCCCTGCGGCGCCTCGACGATGGACTGAACGTGCCCTTGGTGCCCTAGGCGCCCGAGGGAGGAATGCCGGCGGGCCTACGCGCACCTACCCGGTGTGAGGAGGCCCGCCACAATGAGACAACCCATAACCCGCCGCCAGTTCGTCGGTCGTGCCGCCATGCTCCCCGCCGCCGCGGCCGCCCTCGCCGCCAGGTCTCACGCCGCCCCAGCGGGCCGCCCGAACGTACTCATGCTCGTGGGCGATGACCTGGGGCCCCAGCTCGGATGCTACGGCGATGCCCAGGCCGGCACCCCGCACATGGACTCACTGGCAGCTACAGGCACCCGGTTCAGCCGGGCCTACGTCACCCAGGCCTCATGCAGCCCCTCCCGAAGCAGCATCCTGACGGGCCTGTACCCCCACCAGAACGGCCAGCTCGGCCTCGCCCACCGGGGCTACGCCATGCACCGCGCCTACCCGAACCTGTTCAGCGAGCTGCACGGCGCGGGCTACCGCACGGGGATCCTAGGGAAGCTCCATGTGCGCCCCACCGAGGCCTTTCCCCTCGACATGAGCCGCCAGGGCGCGTGGTGGACCCAGGACATGCCCGAGGTGCAAGCCGAGGCCGAGGGCTTCATGAAGGCCGGCTCCGATCCGTTCTTCCTGTCCATCAACTTCGTCGATCCCCATCGCCCCTACCAGCATCGCGCCCATGGCCAGCCCGAGCGCTTGATGACTCCCTTCGATGTGGAGCCCTTCCCCTTCCTGGGCCTGGATGCCCCGTCGGTCCGGGAAGAGGTCGCCGGGTACTACAACGCTGTCCGCCGCATGGATGCGGGGGTGGGACGGGTGCTCGAGAGTCTGGACCGCCTGGGCCTCGCCGACAACACCCTGGTGATCCTCATCGGCGACCACGGCCCGCCCTTCGCCCGAGCCAAGACCACATGCTACGAGGCCGGACTCCGAATCCCTATGATCGTGCGCTGGCCGGGCGTGACGACCGAGGGAGCGGACAGCCACGCCTTCGCCTCCACGGTGGACCTACTCCCCACCGTGCTGGATGCCTGCGGGATCGACTGCCCGCCCGTGGCGGGCGAAAGCCTCCGCCGGCCGCTAAGGGGCGACCTCGGCGGCTGGCGGCGGGTCCTCTGCGGCGAGTATACCGCCCACGGCCAGACCACCTACTTCCCCCGGCGTTCGATCCGCGACGACCGCTTCAAGCTGATCCACAACCTGGTTCCCGAGCTGGACAACCCCGTGAGGGGCGTGGACGGCGGGTCGTCGTGGACCGTATCGCGCGACCCGGCCCTCGATGGCAGCCGGATCCGCGAAGCCTACGACACCTACGCCAACCCGCCCGAGTACGAGCTGTACGACCTACAGAGCGACCCCCACGAATGGGACAACCTCTCGGGCCGGCCCGAGCACTGGGCGCGCGAAGCCACGCTCCGCCGGCGCCTCGTCTCCTGGCGCGACGATACCCACGATCCGACCCTGGATCCCGAGCAGCTCGCCGCCCTGACCGCGAGGCACACGAGCTGAGCCTGAGCCGCTACGGGACGATGTCGTACCGGTACCCGGGGATCTCGGGCCGCTCGGCGCGGCCCGTCTCCTTCAGCTCCTCCAGGAGGTGATCCACCGCTGCCCGGAGCTGCGGGTCCTCGCCGGCCCGATAGGCTTCATAGGGCCAGTCGACCTGGATGTCGGGCTCCACACCCGTCAGCTCCAGGTCAACGCCATCGAGGCGATACCAGCCCCAGCGAGGGATCCGGAACCCATGGCCGTTCACCAGGGTGTAGTTCCGTGTAAAGATGATCCAACCGGGTGTGGGCATCCCGATTAGCTTGCCCAGGCCACGCTCTCGGAAGGCGTTGGGGAAGACCTCCGCATCGGACCGGCTGCCTTCGTTAACCAGGCAGCACATGGGGCCGTCGTAGCCGCGCCCATACCATAGAGGCACCGGACGCAGCGGCTCGCCTCTCAGCCCCCACCAACCGTAAGGCTTGCGCTCCAGGAGATGGATCTTCTGCTGGTCCGTGTTGCCTCCACCGTTGAACCGAACATCTATGATGAGGGCCTCGTGGCGCTGGGCTTGGCCTTGGAGGTCCAGCTCGAACTGCTGAAGGCTCGAGCTGTTCATGCCCCGGATGTGCAGGTAGTAGATACGGCCATCGGACCACTGCCGGACCATCTCCCGGCGATCCCGCACCCACCGCTCGTAGTCGAGGTTCCATAGGGCTCCGCTGGAGATGGGCTTGACTGACACCGTGCGGGCGTCCTCGGCCTCGGGCTCGGCGGCCACCGTGAGCTTCACGCGCTCGCCGGCGTTCCCCGCCAGCAGCTCGTACATATGCTCGGTGGAGCGGATATCCACCCCGTCGATGGCCAGCACGATCTCTCCCGGCTCCACCGTGGCCTCGGGCTGATCGGTCGGTCCCCAGGGCATGACCTCACCGACCCGGATGCCGGGGCCGGTGTAGTCGGGATCGGTCAGGAAGCCCAGCTCACCCGTCGACTTGCCGGAGCGACCGGGACCTCCGTAGCACGCCAGGTGCGACGCGTTCAGCTCACCGAGCATCCTGGACATCAGATGGTTGAAGTCCTCCGCGATCAGCGTGCCCGTGCAGTACGGCGCGTAGTGCTCGTATGCCGCGACCCAGTCCGCCCCGTGGAAGGTATGGTCGTAGAAGCTCTCATCGAGCATGGTCCATCCTTGCCGGAAGGCCCACTTCTGGAGCATGCGAGCATCGCGGTCGATCTCCGCCTTCAGGGAGAGCTTCTTCGCCTTGCCGCCCTTGGTCGCGTCCACCTGGTGCACATCGCCATCGCTCACGAAGAACAGCTTGCCGCGATCCCCCGTAAGCCGCACCCAGCGAAGCCCCGAGAAGCTGCCATTGACGTGCTGCTTCTCCTCCTCGCCCTCCAGGTTCATCGCCCAGATCTCGTCGCCCCGGGTGAAGATCAGGCGCTCGCCGTCTTGGGTGAACCCGACAATACCCTCGCCGCTACCATGGGTTGTTAGCCGGCGGGCACGCTCGTGCATGCGATCGGTATCGATCTCCATGGGCTCGATGGGCTCCGGCTGCCAATCGGGGCGGTCTTCGGTCTCCTCGGCTTCGTCGCCGTCCTCGCCCGGCTCCGCGGCCTGGCTCTCGTCGCCGTTCGCCTCTTCCTCGGCCAGCTCGGCGAACTGGGCCTCGTAGTCGTCGAACTCCACGGGCTGGCGCTGGAGGTCGATGCAGTAGATGTCGCCGGAGCCCGACCGACTCGAGACGAAGAACAGCTTCTCGCCATCGGGGGACCAGCGGGGCGACGAGTTCCCCCGGGGATCCTGAGTGACGTTGATCCAGTCGCCGCCATCCAGCCGGCGGATGTAGATGTCCCGGCCCGACAGGGCGTGATCGATGTCCGCGGCGACCCACAGGCCATCGGGCGAGATGCGGAGATCGCGCACATCGGGCGCATCGAGCAACTGCCGGCTGTCCCCCGTCTCGGGATCGACGGCGAAGACCCCGTCGCCCCCATAGCCCTTGCGGTAGAGGAGTGACATGCCATCATGACTGTAGTGGAACAGGTGCAGGTAAGCGTCGGGATCCTCCAGCAGCAGGGACTTCTCCTCGGCCTCCAGATCGTACTGCCAGATATCCCCCGTGCGCTGCCGGTGGGAGATGAACATCAGCCGGTTGCCATCGGGGTGCCAGACGAACTCGTCGTCGGCGCCGGGGAAATCGGTCACCCGGATCGACCCGTCCTCGAACTCCGGCTTGATGAGGAAGATGTCGTCACGCATGCGCACGGCGACCCACGAGCCATCCCTGTTGGGTGCCATCTCCTCCACGCCCGATGTGCGCGTCTCCTCGGCCTCGAAGCTCTCCCGGTAGTCGATAGGTGCATCGATGACGAGCTGTTTGGGCACCCCGCCCCGCACATCCACGATCCATAGCCCGAAGTTCCACTCGTACACCAGCGTGCTCCGGTCGCCCGAGATGGAGGGGAATACAACGGCGTCCTCGCGGTGACGAGTGATCTCCCTCACCTCGCCCGTCTCCAGATCCATCGCCGCCAGATTCGGCCGGTCGAAGCGCTGGGTGACGAAGTAGATCTCCGAGCCATCGGCGGAGAAGTATCCCCATAGGTCCTGGCCGTCGAACTCGGTGAGGTCCTCCAGCTCCCGCGTCTCCAGGTCGAACCGGTAAAGGTCGGAGTTCATACTGCCCCGGTAGCCCTTGCGCCACCACGACTCGCCTTGGCGGTTGCCGATGACGTACCGGCCGTCGGCCGAGTACCCTCTGGCCGACGCGGGGAACACATCCTTGAAGAGCGGGCGAGTGTGGCCGGTGGCGATGTCCAGCTCGTACGGCGCCGTGGTCTTGTGCTCCCGCCGGGAGGAGTAGAACACCAGCTTGGCGCCATCGGGTGACCAGTCGCCCAGACTGTCGCCCGCGCTGTGGTGGGTCAGGCGCTCGATCTCGCCGCCCGCCGCGGGGACCCGGAAGAGATCGTTGTTGCCGTAGCGATCGGAGCTGAAGGCGATCCACGCGTCGTCGGGCGAAAACCGAGGCCGGCTCTCATACCCCTCGCTGACGGTGATGCGCCTGGCCCGGCCATGGTACTCGTCATCCAGGTCGGCGATCCACAGATCGCCCTGGTACGAGAAGACGACCCGTGACCCATCGCTGTTGAGGTCGGGGTAGTGCATATCTTGGAGCGTCTCGGCCCACGCGCCGGCGGCGAGGGCGACAAGGGCCGGGGCCATCAGGTAGGAGATGCGGATGGGAGACATGAACCGTGGTCCGTTCCGTTGGGGATTGGATCTCCAGCGGTTCGCGCCCGGCCTGGCGGGATCCTCCGGCCGGAGCATCCGCGCGAAGGGTAGCCTATGGGCAGCCTGATCCTCGCCATCCTAGCCAGCTCGTCCATCGCCCTGCTGTTCAAGCTCACCGAGAGCCGGGGCATGAACCGGTACGCGGTCACGTGTGGCAATTACGTGGCGGCGGCCTCGGCCAGCCTCGTGGCCTTCCTCGGATCGCGGGCCTCGTGGGAGCACGCGCAGCCCGGCCGGGTGTGGACCGAGCTGGGCCCGGCGCTTGCGGGCACGGCCGAGATGTCGGCCGGCGGCAGCCTGGGGTGGGCGCTGGCGCTGGGGGTGCCCGTCGGGGTCATCTACTTCCTGGGCTTCATGATCTACCAGCGCAGCGTCAGAGACTGCGGGGCCAGCGTCTCGGGCGCCTTCGCCAAGATGGGTCTGGCCATCCCCATCCTGGCCTCGTGCTTCCTCTGGAACGAGTGGCCCGGTCCCGTACAGTGGGTGGCCATCGGCCTGCTCTTCATCGCCATCGTGCTCGTGAACTACCCGCAGGAAGGCAAGGGCTTCTGGGAGTCGGTGCGATGGCCGGCCCTGGCGCTGTTCGTGGTGGGTGGCCTGGCCGAGGGCTCCACGAAGCTCTACCAGCAGTACGGCCGGCCCGAGCACAAGGAGGCCTTCCTGCTGGCCCTCTTCGGCGTGGCGCTGGTGGTGAGCGCGGCGCCCCTGGTCGCCGGAAGGCGGAAGCCCACGCCCTCGGAGCTGGGCATGGGCTTCCTGGTGGGGATCCCGAATGTGGCCACTAGCTACTTCCTGATCCTCGCGCTGCAGACCGTCCCGGGCTCCGTCGCTTTCGCCGTCTTCGCCGCCGGGTGCATCCTGGTCATCACCTTGGCTAGCTGGCTTCTGGCGGGCGAGCGGCTCACCCGGTTTGAGGCCTGGGGTGTGGCCATCGTGGCCCTAGCCCTGGTCCTGCTCAACCTGGGCCGCTGAACCGGCCGGCTCGGCCACTTCCTCTTCCGCCTCCTCGGGCCACTCGATGGGCTTGCGGCTATGACAATAGGGGAGCGTCCCCTTCCGCTCGTAGTAGTTCTGATGGTACTCCTCGGCGGGCCAGAAGGTCTCGGCTCGCTCCACTTCGGTCACCACATCGAGCCCAAGGCTCCGGAGCTGCTCGATGAGCTTCCGGGCCACTCGCTCCTGCTCGTCGCTGGTGGGATAGATGCCCGAGCGATAGGTATTCCCGATGTCGGGCCCCTGGCGGTTGAGCTGGGTGGGGTCGTGGATCTCGAAGAACACCTTGGCCAGGGTCTCGTAGTCGGTGCGCACGGGGTCGTAGAGGACTTCCACGGCCTCGGCATGGCCCGTCGTTTTGGAGCAGACCTGCTCGTAGGTCGGGTTCTCCACATGGCCCTGCATGTATCCCGAGGTCACCGACAGGACGCCCGGCTCCTTCTCCAGCCAGTGCTCCACACCCCAGAAGCACCCACCGGCGAAGTAGGCCCGGCCGTACTCCACCTCACCTTCGGGGATGAAGATCATGGAAATGGAGTTCACGCAGTGACGGGTGTCCTTCGGGGTGAGGCCCTCGCCCAGGAACACGTGCCCGAGGTGCCCGTCGCAGTTGGCGCAGACGATCTCGGTCCGCATACCGTCGGCGTCGGGTACCCGCTTGACCGCACCGTCGATCTCATCATCGAAGGCGGGCCATCCGCAGCCCGAGTCAAACTTATCCGTGGACTGGTAGAGCATGGCTCCACATTGCCGGCACGTGTAGATGCCGGGCTCGAAGTGCTTGTCGTACTCGCCCGTGAACGGCCGCTCGGTGCCCTTGTGCACGATCACGGCCTCCTCCTCGGGCGTTAGCTCCCGGTACTCGCCATTGCCGTCGTCTTGGCTCACGTCTTCCGTTCCCTCCTGATCGGCCGACTCGTCCTCGACCTGCTCCTCGGCGGGAGCTTCGTCCTCGGGCTCGCCCTGGGCCTGCTGGCATCCCAGCGTGGCCGCCAGCCCGATGGCCAGCGCCGCCGCCGCCAGCGACCACAGTCGCCCGCTGATCAGCCGCTCGATCTTGGTCATGGGTCGCCTCCGTCCAATGCAGCCCGCTACGTCACCCACCGGCCCCTCCAATTATCCAGTGCGCGAATACTACTACAAGCATAACAGCTCGATGGTGCAGGTCCTGCGCCCGGCAGCGCGAACGAGCCCTCGCTTGCCCCATAGTCTATCCTGGGAGGACCCGACAATGCTCATCCTCATCGCGCAGATCGATGCCAAGACCGGAAAGGAAGACCTGGTCGCCGACGAGCTGACCAAGCTCGTCGAGCCCAGCCGCGCCGAGGAGGGGTGCATCACCTACCGGCCCTTCCGCTCTACCGCGCCGAGCACGCGGTTCTTCGTGTTCGAGGAGTGGCGCAGCAAGGAGGATCTGGACACCCACACCCAGACCCCCCACTTCCGGGCCTTCCTGGATGCCGCCGGCGACGCCCTCGACGGCGACCCCATCATGAACTTCGTCGATCCGCTGGAGTAGCCGCTAGAACTCCCAGGTCAGGCCGGCCGATAGGTAGTTGATCTGGGAGAAGTTGAACACCTCGTCGACATCCGCGCCGCCCTCCACGATGCGGAAGCCCAGGCGGAAGTCGGCGGAGTCGGACAGGCGGTAGGTAGCGGCGAGTTGCACATCCTCGGCTCGCCCCACCGGCCCCGCCAGGGCTTCGCCTTCGAGCACAAGACCCACCCGGCCATCCACGTCCCAGTCGACGAAGAAGTTGATCAGGGGCACGAAACCCAGGTCGGTCTTCACCGAGTTCACGCCCCCGCCCCGCAGACCGATGCGGGCATCCCTGATCTTGGCCGTCAGGCCGAACCCGTAATCCACATTCCGGCCATCGTGCACCTTCCGGGTCCACGACAGCCGGTACGAGTTGAACACGTACTCGATGGACAGCGGGGTGCCCTGGGCGAACTGGTCGCCGTTGAACGAGATGTCCTCCGTCGCCCGGCCGCCGGCACGGAAAGCTAGGGGCGCATACAGCGCCGACCACGTCTCCCGCTCGTTCTGGCGGTAGGTGATACGGAGCCGGGTGAAGCTGGTCGGGTCGACATCGTAGTCCCGGTGCAGCTCCACGAGGGTGCCCGTGTCGCCCGGCACCCGGAAGACGTTGTAGACGTTCGAGGCCACGCCCGATTCCAGGTCCACGGACCAGTCATCGGCGAAGCCCGGCACGGCCGCCATGGGTAGTGCCAACGCGCACAGAAGCCTCACGCTCATTCTCATGCCTACTCCCCCTCATCGCCGCCGCGGGCACCGGCATCCCTAGCCTTCGGGCGATCGCGGCCCGTTCCTTCGGGCGGGCGTTGAAGGTGACTACGTGCGAGGCGCGGAATTGTTAGGTTAACCTTGTTTTTCGGCACCACAAGCACACAATCGCTCACCAAGAGGAGGCTGTTCCATGCGAGTCGCACTGCTGAGTCTAGCCCTCGCGATGCTAGTCCTTCCCGCTACCGCACAGCTACCTACCTCTGTCGACGACTTCTCCCAGAAGGTGGCGGCCACCGAGGATCCCGCCGAAGCGGCGGAGCTGTTCTTCCAGGCCGTCTACACGTACACCCACGGCGACAAGGGACTGGGTGGGGATCTCCTGGAGGCGATCCTCATCGACGCCAAGCTGGAGCGCGACATGCCCACCCTCTATGCCGCGCTGGAGGAGACGCCTTGGGTCTTCGACAGCTATGCCGAGGGCACGAGCGCCGAGAACGGCTACGAGGGTATCGACCCCGAGGCCTACGAGCTGGAAGTCATGGATGTGGAGACCGTGGAGCCCAAGGCTCTGCTCGAGGATGAGCTGGCCCTCGTGTACTTCGCCTCGACGGGCTCCGATGATCCCCGCCCCGTGATCCTCAAGAGCGTCGACGGCGGCTGGCGCGTCGCCACCGCCACGCCCCTGGTCGCCGGTGTGCGGTCCGCCGATGGCAACCCCGGAGTGGACATCGCAGGAACGGCCACGCCCGACGGCGTCATCCACCTGTTCCTGGAGGCCACCTACCTCTACTCCATGGGCATGGAGGACGAGGGCGAGTATCTCCTGTACACCATTCTCTCGCCCGACGGATACGAGAACGACATCGCCAAGCTACTGGGTGTGGTCGAGGAGGAGCCGATCAACGTGTGGGCCTACGCCCAGGGCAACGGCCCCGAGGACGCTTACCTGGACTTCGACCCCTTCGCCTTCCAGGTGAAGATCACCCGGACCCAGGAGCTTCAGGATGACCTGATCAAGGCCTTCATCGACTGCCCCGGGGCGGACAATCCACGGCCCTTCCAGTGCCACCTCACCCGGCGGGGCCAGCTCCGGATGTACGAGTTCTCCTCCATGCGGCTGGATGTGAAGCAGCCCGAGACCGAGCGCTGGTAGGTCGGAGCCATCGGCGGGGAGCGCAGCCGCTCTCCGCCGATGACCCGGCGCCCCCGAGCCGATCAAGCTCCCCGCGGCACCGAAGAAGTTGTAGCCCTCCGGACACCGAATCTGCTGTGCCGAGGCCCGAGGCATGGTTCATGCACCCGAGCCCGTCTCCCATCGCTATGGAGGTGGCGGCGCCATGCGTGCGACCATGCTGGCAATGCTCCTGATCTCACTCATCGTACCCGCTCTGCCCCAGGATTCGATCACCGACGACGAAGCCCAGCGCCTCGCCCGAGAGTATGCGGAAGCCAAGCGTGAGTACGACCTCACCGGCATCGCCACGAGCCTCGACGACGCCACCACGGATATCGCCTTCCTGGACGGTTTCACGCCCATGGAGTACGCCCCGCTCGGCGAGATGCCCCGGCTACCCGGCCGTGGCTACCTCCTCCTCACGACATGCTCATGCGCCCGGGCCCGCCCATGCGACCCCGAGCCCCGGGCCTGTCGGAACCGGCAGGCAGCCGTCGTCCAGGGGCAGGGCCAACCCTCCATCGTGGGGTGGGGCCAGTAGGCTCGGGTGAAGCGCCAGCTCGGTGAACTCCACGGCATCCACCACCGCCGCGATGCTGGCCGCTAGGTGGAGCTTGGCAGCCACCTTCACGCCGAGGCCGAACCCGGTACCGATGACACAACCCAGGCCCGCCGCCTCGGTCAGGGCGGCGATCTTCTTGGCAGCCACCAAGCCGCCCGCCTTGGCGATCTTGATGTTGATGACATCGGCGGCCTCGTGGCGGATCACGGCGAGCACGTCCTGGGGCGAGAAGGCGCTCTCATCGGCTTCAATCGGCGTCTCGACCGACCGGCGGACGAAGGCCATGCCAGGGAGATCCTGGTAGTGCACGGGCTGCTCAAGCAGCTCGAGCCCCACGCCGCGCTCCTCGGCAAGCCGGCAGAGTCGCACGGCCTCCTTCGGCGAGTACCCCTGATTCGCGTCGGCGCGTAGGCTCACGCCCGGCCCCACCGCTTCCCGGATCGCCTCCAGCCGCTCCGCATCCTTCTCAGGGATGCCCCCGATCTTTGGCTTGAAGGCGCGTACCCCCTGCTCCATGAGCCGGCGGCAGGCATCGGCCATATCGTCGGGCGATCCGCCACCGATCTCGATGGCCACGGGCACCCGCTCCCGGAAGCGGCCGCCCAGCAGATCACAGACCGAGCACCCCAGAGCTCTGCCCACCAGGTCGTGAAGCGCCAGGTCGATGGCCGACTTGGCCGACGAGTTCTCCCGGAAGTCGATGAGGTGCATGAGCCGCTCGCGGTCGAAGGGACTTTCGCCCACCAGCGGCGGGCCCAGGTAATCGTCGACGGCGGCCACGATCTGCTCCTGGGTCTGGCCGAAGAAGCCGATGTCCGCCGAGGCCTCACCAGTTCCCCTCACGCCGCCATCGGTCTCGATGTGGACCAAGACGTACTCCAGGATGGTCTCCGGCCGCTTCGGATTCGTGCGGCTCAGCCGGCCCCACTCGCGCTTGGTGCCCGCACCCTCCGAGGCATAGCTCACCGGCGAGATGGGGAGGCGAACGGGCTCGGCGGTAACCTGGGTGATCTTCATCGCTGGCAGGCCTCGGCTAGCTCGTGGGCCGTCTCGGCGAAGGCGACCAGAAGCTGGCTCGTGGCCTCCATGTCGTCCCGGTGGCAAAGCTGCACTGTGGAATGCATGTACCGGACCGGGGCGCCGACGGTCGTGGTGAGGGCGCCCCGAGCGGTGCGCTGGATGGCCGAAGCATCGGTCCCGCCCCCGATATTCCGCTGGTGGGCGATCCCGCGGCCCTGGCACAAGTCGAGCAGATGCGCCACCACACGCCGGTCACCGATGGTCAGGTTGTCCATGATGTAGATCCCCACTCCCCCGCCCAGGGCGCAGTTGTACTCGGTCTCCCCGAAGTACGGCCCCCAGGTCAGGCTCCCATCGATGGCCAGGCCCAGATCGGGCTCGATGGCGAAGGCCGCTGGCGGCATCCCTCGCACGCCCACTTCCTCCTGGACCGAGCTAACGGCGTACACATCCACCGACACCTCGCCCAAACGGCGCATGGCTTCGACAAGGCAGTACGTGCCGATCCTGTCATCGAAGTTTCGGCCCATGAACACGTCGGCGTTGAGGTCCACCAGGTCTTGATCGAATGTCACCACATCGCCGACGGTCACCAGCTCCTTGACACGGTCGGCTGGCAGCGCCAGGTCGACTCTCATGTCCTGGATCCGCGGCACCTTGTCTCCCTGGTCGGGCCGGAAGTCGGGGGCGATCACGCCGCGCAGCGTCTCCTTGCCGTGCACCCGAACCGGCTGGCTCACCAGGACCTTGGCGTTGAGGCCGCCCACGGGCTCGCACTTGACGAACCCCCGATCATCGATGTGCTTGACCATCATGCCAATCTCGTCGACGTGGGCGGCGAGGACGATCTTGGCGGCCCGGCCGGTGCCCGGTCGCTTGGTCGCCCGCTTGAGACCGATCACATTGCCCACCCGGTCGCGACTTACCTCATCGCACACCGGATCCAATGCCTCAGCAGCCACGTCCTGGACCTCATCCTCGAAGCCCGGAATGCCCGGAGTGTTCACGATGCGCTCGAGCAGCTCCCGGTCTATCGGCATGGCGCAGCAGTCCCCTCTTCTGTCCGGCGTGCCACCCCTGGGATCATCGCTGCCCACATTCGGCCTTCACCTCAGCATCGAAGGCCTCTAGCCGCGACCTGAGCTCCTCCACCGTGTCGGGGTACCGGTTGGCGATGTTATAGCTCTCGCGCGGGTCGCCGTGGATGTCGAATAGCTGGGGCATCTCCTTGGCGTTGCCATCGGGGCCGGCGCCCAGATGCAGCTTCCAGTTGCCCACCCGAACGGCATTCAGGGAATCGATGCAGTAGTAGTAGAAGGCGTCCCGGGACGGCATGGCCTCGGCTCGGAAGGCAGCCGAGATGTCGACACCGTCGATGGTCTTGCCCCGCGGCAGCTCGCCACCGGCCAGGGAGGCGAAGGTGGGCATGAGGTCCAGCAGACTCGCGGGCTCGAAGCACACCGTTCGGGGCTTGATCGCCCTGGGCCACTGAGCCACGAAGGGCATTCGAACGCCGCCCTCGTAGGTATCGAACTTCCGGCCCCGCAGGCCCCCGGTGCTCCCCTCGAACCAGGGCCCATTGTCGCTGGTGACGACGACCATGGTGTCCTCGACCAATCCCAGCTCCTCCAGCTTGTCCATGATCCGCCCCAGATGATGATCGATGCACTCGATGGTATCGCCGTAAGTCCCGCCCGCCGAGCGGCCGCGGAACTCCTCCTCCACGTGGAGGGGGATGTGGGGCATGGTGTGGGCCAGGTAGGCGAAGAAGGGCCGCTCCTGGTTGCGCTCGATGAAATCGATCACTTCGTCGGTGTAGCGGCGAGTGAGCGTGGCCTGCTCCACCTCGGTCTCGATGGCTTCCTCGCCCCGGTACAGGTGCAGGGGGTCCATGTCGTTGCTATAGAGGAGCCCGAAGTACTCGTCGAATCCGTGCCGAATCGGGTTGTGCTCGGGCAGGCATCCCAGGTGCCACTTACCGACACATTGGGTCGCGTAGCCAGCCGAGCCCAGCACTTCCGCGATGGTCGTCTCGTCATCGGGCAGTCCGTCGGTATCCTGCGGGAAGAGCACCCTGGGCAGTCCCGCCCGCTGGGGGTACCGGCCCGTGAGGATCCCGAACCGGGAGGGCGTGCAGATGGGCGCGGCGGAGTACATCTGGGTGAACTTGATGCCCTCACCGGCGATCTGGTCCATACGGGGCGTCTCGATGGACGTGGACCCGAAGCACCCCATATCTCCGTAGCCCATATCGTCCATGAAGATCACGATGAAGTTCGGCTTGCGATCGGACATAGGTCGATCCTCTCCTCACAGAGGTCGCTCGTGAGGTGAGGTTCTGCACCGACCGGCCCGGGCCTGCGCGGCTGGCCACCTCACAGCAGACGCTGACGGGGCGAGGCTTAGGGAGGGGAGGAAATCCCAAATCCCCTCCCCTCGTAGCGCAGCGTCGCGAGGGGAGGGTTAGGGAGGGGAGCACAAGCCGGAAATGGCATCGAGCACACCCTCCATTTTCGTACACGCCTCCCCTATCCGACCATCCGCTGGCCGGCGGCGTGCGCTTGGCGGAGGGTCTTCTCGGTAGGTCCGTCAAGTCGCTTGGTGCCCGGCTGAACCACCTTGCCTACTGTGGAATACCCGCCCATCTTCAGTATCCGGCCCACTGATCCGGTGGCGGCTCGGGGGTCACCCAAAAG
>WJIW01000365.1 GCA_014730065.1 Armatimonadia bacterium
AAGTGAGCCTTTGACGGTGTCGACTGCTTCTGCTATAATCCAGGCCGTCTGAGATTCGTGTGTGCTGGTGTGATGGCTGCCAGGCCATCAGTGCGCTCTAGCCCGGCCTGTGATTGCTGGGATGCGGAGTCGGTGCTCGTGCAATGGGGCGGCGACCCGCTCGGCTGGGCATGATCCGGGGGGATCGTAGGGTGTCTACGAAGAAGTCCGGCAAGTCCAAGCATTTCGTCGTGCCCAAGCTGAAGCATCTCGGTGACCTCGATCAAGCCGTATCCAGGCCGGTGAACCTGGCTGCGCTGAGCGTCGCGTCGGTTCGCGCCGCCGCGGCTGCGCGGGCACGTTAGAAGCAGGGGCTTTGGCCCGGCAGGGGAATGTACCGCACTAGAGTCAGTGCTGTGGGCCACGGATGACGCTGGGTGGCACTCGGGCTCGCACGTCACTCATGACTCGGGGCAGCTCGGTCGCCGCCGTAGTGGATGGCGATGCCGTCGCCCGTGCCTGGCTCGAAGCGGAGGGACAGGATGTCCCGGAAAGGTAGCAGGAGAGACATGGGTGGCAGGGACCTGGTACTGCTAGTAGACGACGAAGCGCTCGTGCGGAGGGTGGTCGCCCGAGCGCTGGAGGCCCACGGGTACGCGGTGGTGCCTTGTGCTGATCGTGCCTCGGCGGCCGATGCGCTCACTCGCGCCAATGGCAACCTACGCGCGGCGATTCTGGACTGGTCGATACAAGGCACGCCCGCCGATGACCTGGTGCGGCGGCTCCGGGAGACCCACCCGAGCGTGCCCCTGGTGATCCTGAGCGGGTACCCCGAGGATCTGGTGGCCCAGGGCCTCCGGGGTTTTACCGACTACACCTTCGTCGCCAAGCCCTTCCACATCGGGGGGCTTCTTCAGGCGATCAGCCGCAATGGGTCGGCCGAAGGCGGAACTCCCGCCGGTACTAGCAGCGAGGACGGACAGCCGCCGAGCCCGGCTGACTGATTCCTCCGGCGGCACCTAGCTAGACTGCCCGATTCCCCTTGACGCTATGCACGTAGTCAGCTACGCTTCCTATGTGCTGGTGGAGCGCCCTCGCGGGCGCCAGACCTTGTCACCGTGTCTGGGGCAGGGTCATCGTATTGGGGGATACGTTGGTCATATGCGGCTCAGTGCCACCGGATGCTACCTCTGACTCAGCGTAGCTCGACCGAGCTAGCCCCACGCAAGGCTCGGCTCTCTCCAACCCGATCCATCAGCCGAACACGCTCCACACGTCTCGCTCCAAAACGGGGGGGCGCCACCGTGTGGTGGAGGGATACTTGCCATGGCGGAAGGCAGCAAGGCTGGTAATGGGAGGAAGGCTGGGCGAAAGCCGTTCGTGAGGCCCAAGCTGACATACCACGGCACGCTCGAGCAGATCACAATGGTCAGCCTATGTGCGGCCGTGGAGGGCAGTGGCAGTATGGGCTTCAGGGACTTCATGGCCCAGACCCAGGACGACTAACCCGAACTCAAGAGGCAGTGTGCCAAAGACGGACTCGGGCCGCGTCGCCGGCCCGGTAACCTGCTGGGGGGAAGACCCGATGAGATCGAGAGGGCGGCTAGTACTAGCCGCATACGCACTTGGTTCGCTACTGATCGTCGCGGCGATTGCTGGATGCGCCGCGGGCACAACGAGCCCTGGAACGGATCCGGCGGACACGGGAGCGGTGATCGTGCCCGATCCCGTAGCTCAGCCGGCGAGCACCCAGACCTACTGTACCCGGGTCGCCGACAGTGAAGCCGGCGCCCGGTTCTTCTACACCACTGACGGGAACGGCAATGTGGTGGAGCCCATCGCCTGGGACCCCAGTGGCAGCATGGTGGGACTGGGGCTGGACCTCACGGACACCGGCTGGGTCCCTCCCACCTTCGATGTCAGCGTGAACAGCAGCACCGACATCGCCACCTTCAGCTCCAATGCCGACTACCATGTGGCGAACAACACGGGCAGCTTCATGCGGTCGGTTACCGTGGAGCTGGGACCGGAGAGTGCGCTGGCCATCGTCCTCCCCGACTGGACCGAGAAGGAGTGGGATGAGTTCGCCACGTACCTGCGGAACAACGGGCTGACGGCGTGGGTTGAAGCAGCGTCAGACACGACCATCGTCGACGATCAGGGCGCCGGGCTGAAGGACTACTTCACGAGCAAGATCCCAGGCTGGACCGTCTCGCTGGCGACCACCGACGATGCCACCGACGGCTCCCTCGAGTGGCGCAACCTGTGGGGCGACCTGTTGACGGTATTCGAGACCGACGGGCCGACCTACTACCCGGAGATCGCGGACAACTACGAAGACGGCACCCTCACTCCCGGCCCCGTCGAACCGACGCCGAACATCGAATTCACCACCCGGGCACCGGTCAGTGACACGGACACCACGGGCAAGGCCATCGCCTCGATCTTCTTCCTCGACTTCGAGATGACCGTGTGCTGGGGCACGTGCGACAGTGCGTGGACGAGTACCATCTTCGCGGCGGCGGGGCAGTTCATACCCGAGAACGGGTTCGCCGCGGGAACAGTCGTGATGAGTCTCGATGGCAGCATCCTGACCGTTACCGTCAATCTTGATGACGGCTACTCCACGACGACGTGCCATATCGGTGTGACGCTGAACGAGGCTGACTTTGCGGACGGAGTCAGCTACGGCGCCGATAGCATAGTCAATGACGGGACGGGCTTCAGCGGCAGCAAGACGTATACGATAGACCTTGCACAAGAGCTTGGCTGGACGAGCCCCAACCCCTTCTACGT
>WJIW01000366.1 GCA_014730065.1 Armatimonadia bacterium
CGTCGCAACGGTCGCCCTGGTTCTTCCGGTCGGATCTTGCCGGCGGGCATGCCCGCCGGCAAGATCCGACCGGAAGAACCAGGGCGACCGTTGCGACGGTCCGGCAGGAAGACCAGATGCTTGCCCAGGGATTGCATGCGTCCAGCGAGGTAGCCACCGTACCCCTCACCCCCGCCCCTCCGGCTCGGGACCGCCGGCGTCCTTCGCGACCCGGTACACGTGTACACCCCAGCCCTCGAAGTGATCGGTGAAGACGCCGCCATCGGCCCGTAGCGCGCGGTCCTCACCCAGAACCTCGATCCGGGCCCCCGGCGGGATGTCGGTGACGGCGAAGGTCGCATCCGTCGGCTCCTCCTCCATGGCCACCGCGAAGAGATACGCGAAGCCGCCATAGTCCTTGCACATGAGGTCGACGGGCACCCTCGGGTTCTGGCTCTCCACCGTCGCCAAGCCGGGCACGGTGGGACTGCGCAGGACTTCCGCCAGACCGGTGATCTCGGCGTTCACCGCCGTCACCGCCTCGAGCTGCTCGGGCCGGGCCAGCAAGGCTGACTCCTGGAACGCGGGCGCGAACTCATGGACGAACCACACGATACCCGTAGCCCCGTGGATGATGGACATCCAGGCCTGAGCGCGAATCTCGTGGGGCGATGCGATCGCATCCGCGTTGCCGATATGGGTGCACTCCAGAACGCTCCAGAGGATCCGCTCATTCTCCGAGAGGGCCCGCAGCCGGTCGAGGCCCTTGGCCACGTACCACAGCTCATGGCCCCCCTCGGGCAGGCGGGTGTTGGTCACGGGATAGATGTCGAAGGACAGGATGTCGCCGCCCCATACGTACGTGGCGTAGTCCTCGGGCCGGCCCTCGGAGCCCCGGCCGACCCAAGCGGGGTTCGCGAGCCCCTGACCGAGGTTCAGGAGCACGGGCCGGCTGGGGTCCTTCTCCTTCATCTCCTCATAGCGCGCGACCACGTCCTCCGGCCGCACCGGTGGCCCGTAGCCCGTCATCTCGCCCGTGACTGGGTCGTGCTCCGGCTGGGCGTTGTCGGGCTCATCATGCTGTAGCCAGCCGATGATGGTGTTATCCTCAACGTGGTCCAGACCGACCTCGTTCTGGTCGCAGATGACCCACATGCCCGCCTCGTCCAGGGCGGCGAGCTGCTCCTCGGTCGGGCCCTGCCACAGGCCGACGTAGGTGTTGATCCCCGCCTCCTGGTACCTCTCGGCGTTGGCGGGGTTCTGTAGCCACACACCGATTGGGAAGAAGCCGGGCTCGTGCCACGGACCATGGGTCCATGCTTCGTGGGGTAGTACCGGATGGGACGCTGGGAGCGGCCAGCCGCCCTCAGCATAGGGCCGGGGGCCGGGCTGGAGAGCCAGCAGGCCCGCCACAAGGGCCACGGGTGCGCAGACGGAAAGAAGCCTCCGGTTCATCGTCATGATCGCGTCCCCTCCTGTACCAGGCTTACACGAACTCCCGGAACCACGGTACGCACTGCTCCAAGCCGTCCTCCAGAACGACCCGGGGCTCCCAGCCGAGGAGCGTCTTGGCGCGCTCGATGTTCGGGCAGCGTCGCTTGGGATCATCGCGATGGAGCAGGGGCTTGTCCTCGGTGCCCGCGTCGGAGCCCGTGAGCTTCAGGACGGCGTCGGCCAGCTCGGCGATGGTGTACTCCGCGGGATTGCCCAGGTTCACCGGACTGTCGGCGTCGGACTGCAGCAGCCGGAACAGGCCGTCTACCAAGTCGCTAACGTAGCAGAAGCTCCGGGTCTGCTGGCCCCCGCCGTACAGCTCCAGGGGCTGGCCCTGCAGGGCACGGACGATGAAGTTGCTGACCACGCGTCCGTCGTCGGCACGCATCCGGGGGCCGTACGTGTTGAAGATCCGGGCGATGCGCACGGGAAGCCGGTACTTCCGGGCATAGGCCGTGCAGAGGGCCTCGGCGTAGCGCTTGCCCTCATCGTAGACCGAGCGGGGCCCGTTGATGTTGACGTTACCCGTGTAGCTCTCCTCCTGGGGGTGGACCTCCGGGTCGCCGTAGACCTCCGAGGTCGACGCTTGAAGGAAGGTCGCGCCTTTGTGCAGGGCAAGCTCCAGGAGGTTGAGGGTGCCCTCGGAGCACACGCGCATGATCTCCACGGGCACTCGGGAGAAGTCCACGGGGCTCGCCGGGCACGCCAAGTTGACGACGTAGTCCACGGGACCCTCGACCGTCAGGGGATCGCAGACATCATGAGTGACTACCCGGCAGGTATCGGGCTGCTCGAGCTCGGCGGCGTTGCGGTGCGTGCCTGTAGCGAAGTTGTCGACGATCACGACCGACCAGCCCTCGTGGCTCAGCCGGGTGCTCAGGTGGTAGCCGATGAAGCCGGCGCCGCCGGCGATCACCACGCGCTGTCGCATGTGAACAGGTCCCTCTCGATGTGCGGGCTGATTCTCAGACAACGCTCCGCCACGATGGTTCGCGACAGATGAGGCGAGGCGACCCGCCTATGATACACTTTGGGGATGAGCGCCCAAGGGGGAGCAGGATGCCCGACGAAGCCACGCCCAAAGGTAAGGTGACCATCAAGATCCCGCGCCCCCTGTACGATAAGATCGCGGTGCTGATCGAAGGGGCGGGCTACAACTCCGTGACCGATTTCGTGGTCTATGTGCTGCGCGACATCGTCGCCAGCTCGGGCGATCAGACCGATGAGGAAGCCTATAGCGAGGCGGAGTTGGAGCAGGTCAAGGACCGACTCCGGCAATTGGGCTACCTGTAGGGGCTTGCCCGGATGGCCAAGAAGAGACGAGCTGGAGCGCTCGTGCGATGGGCGGCAGTCGGCCTGATGCTGCTGGCCTGGGGCGCCTGCCTGTACGCCCTGGGTAGATCGACGACATCGCCGACGCCCGAGGCCGAGGGCGCTGCGCCCGGAGTCGCACTGCTGTCCGTGGACAGCTCTCCGCCCGGCGCCTCGGTGCGCATCGCCGGACCGGGCTCGGGCGACGCCTTCGGCCGCGGGATCACGCCGTGCGATCTCCCCGTCGCCGCCGACACTCACCCCGACAGCTTCCTGCTCCACATCGAGAAGCCAGGCTACCAGACCCAGGAGCAGGTTCTGGCCCTAGCCGCGGGCGAGAGCCGCGCCCTCGATCTGGCTCTCAAGCCGGTGCCCAACTGGAAGCCCATCGAGAAGCGAGAGCAAGCCAACCCCGTGACCATCGCGGCGGTGGGCGACATACTCCTCGGCGCCGTGTCCGATCCCTTCGGTGATGTGGGCGACTTGCTTCGCGCCGCCGACGTCACCTTCGGCAACCTGGAGTGTGCCCTCACGACCCATCCCAATCATACGCCGGGCAAGACCGACGCCCAGATCGCGGCCATGGAGCATTTCGTCTTCAAGGCCCATCCGCGCTGGGCCAATGCCCTGGCGCTGGCGGGCTTCGATGTGGTCTCCATGGCAAACAACCACGCCATGGACTACCGATCCCAGGGACTGCTGGACAGCATTCAGGCGCTGGATCCCACGGGGGTCAAGGTCGTCGGCGCCGGACCCACCCTCGCCTACGCCCGATCGCGGCGGGAGATCACCGTTGGCAAGACCAAGGTCGGCTTCCTCGCCGTAACGACCATCGTCCCGAACTACTTCGCCGCAGCCGAATCCTCGGCAGGGGTCGCCGCGCACCCTGTCGGCCCCATGCAGGACTGGCTGCGGGCCACCATCGAGGCGGCCAGCCGGAAGGTTGATGTGCTCTGCGTGTCCTTCCACTGGGGGATCGAGCGCGAGACCGCACCGGCCGCCTATCAGCGCCAGCTCGCCCGGGCCGCCGTGGACGCGGGAGCCGATTTCGTCATCGGCCACCATCCCCACTGCCTCCAGCCCATCGAGGTGATGGACGGCGCCCTGGTCGTCTACAGCCTGGGCAACTTCGTGGGCCTGGGCACCGATGACCTGACCCGGCGCTCGGTGATCCTCAAGGCCAGCTTCGCCGACGGCAAGCTGACCTGGTACGAGACCTACCCCGTGGACCTCATCGATCACCGGCCCCAACTGGGGGGCCCCGGCGAGCGGGTGCAGGTGGCCCCGCGGCGCGCCAAGGATGTGCTGACCGGAGGCTGATCGCCAGGCAACGACCTCAATGACACCGAAGGAGGCACTCCCTGATGCACCGGACGCACCTCCACGCAGCGTGTCTGCTCGCCCTCCTGATCCCCTGCGCAACCCTCGCTCAGCTCCAGCCGCGTCCCAGCGAGCCCGCCTTGGGCATGAACCTGGCTGGCCCCGCGGACTACATGACCGAGCTGCCCCTGGTGGACGCGTTCAAGACGTCTCGCCCGTGGATAAGCCAGCGCGAGGGGGCGGACTGGGGGCAGGGACCGGCCTTGGAGCTGGATGAGCACGGCTGGGTCACGGAGCTGGAGGAGGGCTGCTTCGCCGAGACCTTGATGCTCACCATCGAGGGTGGCCACTACCCGGGCGGCGCCTATACCGTCCTCTATGATGGAAGCGGCACCATCGAGTTCTGGGGCTCGGGTACCGTCGTCGAAGCCGAGCCCGGGCGCATCGTCCTCGATGTGGACCCCAGTCGGGGCGCGCTGTTCCTGCGGCTTCTGGGCACCGATCCGGGTGACTACGTTCGGAACATACGGGTCATCATGCCGGGCTTCGAGGACACCTACGAGGAAGACCCCTTCCATCCCGTCTTCCTGGACCGATGGCGCGGCGTGGCGTGCATCCGCTTCATGGACTGGATGCACACGAACAACTCGAGCGTCGCCGAGTGGGAGGACCGGCCCACTCTCCAGTCGGCTACGTACTCCGCCAAAGGCATGGCTCTGGAGCTGATGGTCGACTACTGCAACCGCATCGACGCCGATGCCTGGTTCTGCATGCCCCACCTCTGCACTGATGACTACGTCCGGCAGTTCGCCACCTATGTCCGCGACAGGCTGGACCCCGATCTGAGGGTGTACATCGAGTACTCCAACGAGGTCTGGAACGGCATGTTCGCCCAGGCGAGCCACGCCGAGGCCATGGGCGTGGAGTTGGGCATCGGACCGGCCGAGCGTCCGTGGGAGGGCGCCGGCATGTACTACTCGATGCGATCACTGGAGATCTTCGCCACCTGGGAGGAGGTGTGGGGCGGCACCAACCGCTTGGTGCGCGTACTCGCCTGGCAGGCGGCCAACCCATGGTGGAGCGAGAACATCGTGCTTCCCGCCTTCGACGCGTATCAGGAGGCCGACGCCCTGGCTATCGCGCCATACATCAGCTTCAACATCCCCGCCCAAGGCGACGACCTCACCGCGGACCAGGTCGCCGGGTGGTCGCTGGAGCGGCTCTTCGAGCGATTGGAGAGTCACGCTCTGCCCGAGAGCTTGGCGTGGATCGAGGACCAGAAGGCCATCGCGGAGCAGTTCGGGCTGGAGCTGATCGCGTATGAAGCGGGTCAGCATCTGGTGGGAGTGGGCGGCGGGGAGAACAACGACCGGATGACGGCCCTGTTCCACGCCGCCAACGCCGACCCGAGGATGGGCGCGCTGTACGACGCCTACCTCCGAGGCTGGACCGAGAGCGGAGGCGGCCTGCTCGCGAACTTCAGCAGTGTGAGCGAGTGGTCGAAGTGGGGTAGCTGGGGCGTTCTTCAGTACTACGATGATGACCCTTCGGACTCGCCCAAGCTGATGGCCCTTACCGAGTGGGCTCGATCGCTCGGGCAACCGGTGAGTGCTGAGTGAGCGCAGAGGTCAGCGGCTCAGGTAATCCCGGCTGGCGTCGGGTGCGGTGCGAAGCTCAATCCGGAAGCGGTGCCCTTTGCCCATCTCGGCCTGGACCGACAAGCTCCCGCCCATGGCCTCGACCCTCTCCCGAGCACCCAGGAGCAGCGCCCGAGTCGCCGGCGACTCGGCTCCCGGGGAGAGGAAGTGGAGCATCTCCGCGGCCGCCTTCGGACTGGTGCCTCGGCCGTTGTCGGCGATAACCATGCGAACGTGCTTGTCCTCCACACTACCCAGCAGACTCACGCGACCATGGTCCCGGCGAGCCGCCTCCTGTATCGAGAAAGTCAGCACCCCCGTCAGGGCACGCTCCAGGCATGCCGGCTCGGCCAGTACTCTGGGAACGGGTCCGTCGAATTGCGGGCGTAGCTCCACACCCCCCGCCTCGGCCTGACCGGCACAGGTCGCCAGCGCCTCGTCCAAGGCTCGAGCGAAGCTCGTGGGGCCCACCGTCACGGCGCCGGTAGGCTGGTAGCATGCGAGCCAGGCCTGGAGCGACCTCAGCCTGCCCATCATCACCTTCAGGCGCTCCGCTCCCTGTAGCACGCCCGAGGGATCGACGGTGATCCTCTCGGCATCCTCCAGCAGCTCCTCCAGGCGATGGCTCGTCTGGGCAGCCAGGTCGCGGGCGACTAAGGGGATCCGGGGGCTGCCCTCGTGACCCGCGCTGGCCTCCAGATCGCTTAGCCGCTGGCGAAGCTGATCGACCTCATCGGCCGTGCGGCGGCGCGCCTCCACCCGAGCGGCCGTCTCCCGCACCGATGCCAGCAGCTCCTCATCGGACAATGGCGGGATCAGGTAGTCGTCCAATCCCTGCCGCAGGGCGTTGGCGGCCACGCGCTCATCGCCACTGTGGGCGACGAGGATCACGCCCACGAGGGGATCGTGCTCTCGGAGAGCCGCGACCACGGCCGCCCGGGCCGGGCCATCGCATACCGCCTGGTCGATCACCGCGATGTCGACGCCGCCGGGGGCATCGGTGGGATCGATGGGACCCCCCGAGGCGGCGTGGACCTCGAAGCGCGACTGGATGAGGAGCCGGCGAGTCCGCTGGAGGACCTCGGGGTCGGGCTCCAGCAGCAGGACGCGGCGAGCCCGGAGATCAGCCATTGCTGGTGTCACCGCCGCCCGCGTCCGAGGCAGCGACGCGGATCAAGTCGGGCTCGGCCGAGGCGCAGCCATTGGCGATGGCTCGCCGAAGGGCTTGGGCGGCCGCACGCTCCTCGCCCAGGGCCTCCAGGGCGAGACCCAGCTCCCGCCAGGTCTCGGGGTGCTCGGGGAAGACACTGAGGACTCGCTGGAAGGACTTGACCGACTGCTCGAGCTGTTTGCGGCTGCCGGCCTTTCGGAGGGCGACGCCGAGCTGGCGCTCGGTGGCCAGCAGCAGTTGGAGCGGGACCTCGCCGATGCCGGAGATCCGGGCCGTGAGGAACTCGGTGGCGGCCCGCTCGTAGTCACCGCTGCGAAGGTGGCTGACGGCCAGCCCCATGCGGGCTAGGCTGTCCGCGGGGACCTGGGTCAGAAGCCGGGTGAACTCGGTGGCGGCCCGGTCGAAGCGGCCGGAGACGAGCAGGTCATACGCGCTCCTGCCCTTGCCCACACCCAGCGATCGGCCGGCGCCCACCAGCAGGGCGATTCCCAGCACCGCCACGCCCGCCCATGCCACGGGGACGACCTCCGCCGTCAGGCCGAAAGCGACCAGGACCAAGCCAGCCCCCACCAAGTACACCCACGACTGCCTCTCCCGGGCCGACTGGATCTCCAGCAGGGCCGCGAGTACGCCGGTCTCAGCCAGGAGTCCCTCATCCAGGCCCAGCACTCGGCGGTCCTCGGGACCCGGTCGAAGATCGGTCTGCTCGCGCTCACTGAGGGCGCTGCCGACGAGGAGCCGGGCCCGAACTCGCCGCTGGGCCCCCCGAACCAGCCAGCCGGCGTACGCGGCGCTCACGGCGATGGGCATCAGTGCCAAC
>WJIW01000367.1 GCA_014730065.1 Armatimonadia bacterium
GCCCAAGCCTCTGCTTCTCGTGTCCTGCACCGGCGACTGGACGGCGAATACCCCCGAGGTCGAAGGTCCCATGGTGCGGTCCATATACGAGCTTTTCGGTGAGCCGGCGTCCGTTCGGTGGACCCAGGTCGACGCCGAGCACAACTACAACCGGGAGAGCCGGGAGGACGTGTACGAGTTCCTGGGCAAGGCCCTGCTGGGCATTGACGATCCGGGGTGGGCCGAAGAGCAGCCTTTCCAGATTCCCGCCGAGGAGCACCTGCGGGTGTTCGCCGAGGGTACCGATGCACCCGGCAGGCCCTCGCGCGACGAGCTGGCGGCACGCATCATCGACGATAAGGCCCGGGCCTTCGACGCCGCGTACCCCTCCTCGAAGGACGACTTCGCTGGCTTCGAGGCCACCTACGGCCTGGCTCTGAACCACGCCCTCGCCGTCACCGCGCCCCCAGGCGCGGACATTCAGTCTACCGAGCTGGGCGACAGCCCCGTTCCGGGGGGTACGGCTCGGCGAATCGTGATCGGCCGGGCAGGGGCCGGGGACGCCATACCCGCTGTTCATCTAGCTCCCGAGGGTGAGGCGTCGGGTCCGCCGGTACTGCTGGTCAGCGATGAAGGGAAGTCCGCCTTCATCGAAGGAGACACCCCGGGTCCACTGGCGTCGACGCTTCTTTCCTTCGGCCGCCACGTGCTGGCCATCGATCCCTTCATGGTCGCTGAGGCCGTGCCCGCCGAGACCATCGACCGGGCCGAGGCGATCAACTACTTCAGCACCTACAATGAGACCCGAGCGGCCGAGCGCGTCCAGGACGTGGCAACCGCCGTGGCCTACCTGCGTGAGGCGACGGGCGCGGAGTCCGTCTCCGTCGCCGCCACGGGCGATGCGGGGCTATGGGCTCTGCTGGCTACGCCCTACCTTCCGATCGGCCGCCTGGCCATCGATGGGGCCATGTTTCCATTGGAAGACGAGGCATTCGTGGAGCGGCTGAACATCCCGCTTCTGCGTCAGGCGGGTGATCTTCCGACGGCCATCGCCTTGGCGGCCCCCACACCCCTTCGGATGTGGAACACACGAGACGAGCTGGCGGCCTGGGCGAGTCGGGCGTATGACGCGGCGGGGGAGAGCGGACGGCTGGAGGTCTCGACTGACCCGCCGGGAAGCGATGGCCTAGCCGCTTGGCTTCTGAGGTAGTCCAGTTCCGAACGGAGGCGGTCCGATGGGTCGTACGTGGCACGTCCTGCTGTTCTCTCTCGCGCTGCTCGCCGGTGCCGCGGGGGCTTACGAGGAGTACCCCACCGCACCCACGCCCCAGGAGGTGCCCGCCGACAGCCTATGGCTGGGCGTGCGTCTAGCGGACCTGGTGGCGCGGCCCCTGGGCACGCCGCCGGACGATCGCCTCGGCCAGCTTCTGCATCATGCACAGGATCTGTCGGAGGCCGAGGCGCTACGCGGTATGACGCCCTTGTTCCTACTCATGGACAGTATCAAGCGGGGTCAGTGCGTCCTCGACCCACTCGCGTACGAGGCCCAGGTTAGCGACGACCTCGCCACGGCCACCGTCACGGTCCGGTGGCGAGTCAAGGGGTACGTGTCCCAGCCGGTCCGCCGAATGGGCGTGCGTCAGTGGGAGCCCATGCCCAGTTTCCAGCGCCCCCTCATCGAGGGGTATGCCGACTGGCGCGAGCCGGTGACGAGGCAGCCGGTGGGTGCGGCCACGCCCGAGTTGGCCGTCGAATCTCTGCGCTGGCTCGTCGAGGCGCCCGTGCCGCCCGAGGGTACCCTACCGGAGATGCTCTGGGCTCAGGAGGGGTCCCGGACTCGGCCGGCGGCCGACCGCGACGCCGCCTTGGCCCTGATCCTGATGCCCCTCCGGCCGGAGGACCTGAGCTTGCGGCAGCCCACCCGGGTCCGGCTCTATGACCACGTGCCGATGGTCTACGGGCGCATGGACGTGGAGTGGGAGGCAACCTACCCGCTGGTGGCGCTGCCGAACGGCCGGTGGGCCATCGATCTCGATGCCCTGCTGGGGCAGGCTCCGGGCGGGCCCATGACCTACAGCAGACTGTGGGGGGAGGCCCGGCCCGAGCGCTGATCGAGCCGGGTTACTCGGTCTCGCGGACGATGATGCGGCCGCAGTTCTCGCAGAAGGCCATGTCCTCGGACAGGAGCAGGCGGTCGAACATCAAGGTCGGGATGGCCGTTCCGCATGCTTTGCAGATGGGTTCGTCCAGGGCTACCAAGCCCCGGTTGTCCTCGGTTCGGACCCGAATGGCGTCGTACTTGCTTAGCAGCTCGGGATCGACTTCCGAGGCCCGCTCGTCCCGAGTCGCCTCGATCCGCTTGATCTCCTTCTCCAAGCGCTCGCGCTCGCTCTTGTGCTGCTCGCGGATCTGGGCGAGTCTGCGGTGTGCCTTGGCTAGGGTCTTCTCCAGCTCGGCGACCTTCGACTTGGCCGCGTCGGCGTCGGCGATGAGGTTGTGTAGCTTCTCGTCGGTCGAGACCAGGTACTGACCCAGGGACTGGACGTGGCGCTGCAGGTCGATCACGTCGCGATGGCCGCCCACGTCGCCGGCTTCGAGCCGCTGCTTCTCGCGATCCAGCTTTTGCTGAACCCGTTGGATCTCTTCCTCCACTTGGCGCTGGGCTTTGACCTTCTCGCCATGGGCTGCCTTGAGCTTCTCAACTTTCGCCTCGGCCGCTTTGATCTTCTGCTCCAGGACGGAGCCGTCATCCAGCTCGTCGATCTGTCGCCTTAGGGCACCGATCTCGCTATCCAGCTCCTGCACCCGGGCGAGTCGCTCCAGTTGCTCTCTCACGGTTTGTTGCCACCAGATCTGAAGTGGTATAGGCGACTGGCATTCCGGTCGCGGTATGGGACGATCATCTATTCTCCGTGGGGCCCGGCCTGGCCTCCCCGCCGGAGCGGTACCGCCTCAATGCCTCCTCCATGCTGCTCGCCACACGGTTGGGGGTGCCGTAGCCCTGGGCGGTCATGAAGGGCGTGCCATCGGGCCGCAGGAAGACCAGGCAGGGCACGGCGGCCACGCCCAGCTCCTCGGCCTTCTCCACAGCGTTGTCGTACTCGATCTGAACGCAGCTGAAGAACTGAGCGAGACGTCCCACCTCGGGGTCGTTCATCCCCTCCCGCCGCATCTCCATGGAGCCGCCATAGGTGCGGTGGTAGAAGAGGGCCATCACCGGCTTGCCCTCTCGCTCGGCCACCTGAAGGGCCACGCTCAGGTCGGGCTGCCAGTGGGGCGTGGGCGCGGCTGGTGGGGCGGGCTCCGGCGGCGTCGCGGGTGAGGACTCCCGGGGGCGAGCCTCCGCCGGCGGGGTCACCTGGTTCACGGGCTGGGTCGGTGCCGGTGCGGGCTGCGAGTCCTCGGTGGCCGCTGGCCCGGGCTCGCTCTCTCCATCGGCGCCGCCACGGCAGCCGCTGGCGGCCCAGGCGACGAGGATAGCGGATGACAGCATGAGGGCCAGGGGGGTCCGCATGAGCCGGTTTTCGCGAGCCCCATGGGCCGGCCCTTCCAACGCGCAGCGGGGCCGCGCATCAGCTCCGCGGCCCCGCGTGGTATTCAGTTGCGTTGTGTGCTCTAGTTACCCGGCGTGCCTGCTCCGCCGGCCATGCCGGCCTCGGACATCAGGCTCATCACGTCGCCCTTGAGGGCCACGGTGCCGTTGATGATGGAGCCGTCATCGCCCTGGACCAGGGTGACGACCAGGACACGCATCGCTACGTCCTCGGGCACCTGGAAGTCGTACCAGCTAACGAGGACGCCGTTGCCGATGATCCGGCCGCTCTCCAGCAGCTCCGGGGTGGGCAGCGACTCGAAGAGGGGCTGGGCCATGGGGATGGAGTTGACGATCTGCTCGTAGTCGTTGAAGACGAGGGGAGTCAGGCCCGGGATGGCGGCGATGAAGGAAGCGTGATCCTCGCTCAGCCGCTTCGTCAGCGGCTCCAGGCTCTTCTCCTCGAAGCCCGTGACGATCTCGTCACCGATGGTATCGGCCAGGGCCTCGCCCTTCTCCTTGCGGCTGGTGGGCAGCATATTGGACATGGGATCGATCACGCAGTACTTGAGCTGCCACTCGCCCATGGACTTGGTCACTACGCCGAACATGACGCCATCGGCGAAGCCCGGCACTTCGATGGCCACCGTCACGAAGGCCAGGTCCTCGAACCGAGTGATGATAGGCTCGCCGAACTCGGCGGAGCTGACGTCTTCGTACTTGACGAACTGGATGAACTTCTCGCGGTCAAGAACCTGGACGCCCATGTAGCTGAGGACGACGGTCGCATCCTCGGCGATGGCACCCTCCAGGGCCTCCTGGTCGAAGCTGACCACGCCGTCCATCATGTCGGTTAGGACCTGCTTCATCGCTTCCTCGTCGGTCATCTCTTCTTCCTCGGCAGCCTCCTCGGTCGCGGCATCATCGGCCTCGTCGGTCTCGTCTTGAGCCATGGCGGGCATGGTTCCGATCACCATCATAAGGGATAGCATCCCAGCTAGCAGCCACACTAGTCGCATGTTATCTGTTCCTCCGATTCGTCATTCGGGGCCGTCTCCATGGCGAACCCCCTGAGGGCATCGCCTTTGGCCAACAGCATTATGACGCATTGCCGGGGCAGAGGTTGCATTACGCCCGGCGGACCGTCAAGAAGGTCCCAGCCTCCGTTCGCGGGTATTATGACCGCCCTGCCAGCATCTAATCACCCGGAGGCGAGGCAATACGTATGGCATCGAAGGACAAGATCAGGGTCGGCTTCATAGGGGCCGGCGGCATCGCTCGTGGTCACTTCCGGCGCACCAACGACGATCCTCGGGCCGAGGTGGCGGCCCTGTGCGACATTCGGGACGAACCCATCGAGCGGCTTATCGAGGCCAACCCCGACGCCAAGGAGTGCCCCGTGTACAAGGATTGGCGCGAGATGCTCGACAAGGAGCAGCTCGATGGCGTCCAGATCCTCACGCCCCACACCATCCACTTCGAGGAGTCCATGGAGGCACTGGATCGGGGCCTCCACGTCCTTTCCGAGAAGCCCATGGTCTGCCGAGTCGATCACGCCAAGGAGCTCATCAAGAAGATCGAGGAGTCGGGCAAGGTCTTCTCCCTCGCGTACCAGCGACACCAGCAGGCGGAGTTCCGGTACATCCGCGAGAGGCTCCAGTCGGGCGATATGGGCGACATCCACTACGTCCAGGCCTTCCAGGCCCAGGGCTGGTACCGCGGAACGGCCGGCACATGGCGCCAGGTGCCCGAGGAGTCGGGGGGCGGACAGCTCAACGACTCGGGCAGCCACCTGGTGGATATCATCTTCTGGACCACGGGCCTGGTGCCCGAATCCGTGTTCGCCTTCATCGAGAACCTGGAGTCCGATGTGGACATCCTCACCGCGGCGTCCGTTCGCTTCACCAGCGGGGCCGTCGGCACATTCAGCGTCATAGGTCACGCGCCCGGGTGGTGGGAGGATATCACCTGGTTCTGCGATAAGGGTGCCCTGTACATGCGGAACGGGAAGCTCCTGGAGATGAACTCCAAGGGCGAGACCGTGGAGCCGACCGACCTGCCCAGCGGCTCCGATCCCGATACCCACTGGATCGATGTCATTCTGGGCGAAGCCGAGAATGAAGCCACGGCCCTCAACGGACTGCGCGTCATCCAGTTCACCGAGGCGGCCTGGCTCTCGGGCGACTCCGGCCAGCCGTCGGAGGTCGTGTTCGACTAAGCCGTTTGGGGACGGCCGAGGGGTGTATGGATGGATCTGAACGAAGTGTACGACCGCCTGCCCACCGAGCGGTACTGCTCGGGTTGCCACGCTTGCGCCATCCGGTGCAGCGGCGATGTGCCCGCGGTTCAGGCCGAATGGGAGCGCATCACCGAGCATCTGCGCGAGAGCTTGGCACCGGTGGATGTTCTACGCATTCTGACCGAGGACAAGCGCTTCGCCGTCGCCGCGGGCTATACCATCGAGTTCTGCCCACTGTACGACATGAAGGCCAAGGCCTGCTCCGTATACGAGGTGCGGCCGCTCGTTTGCCGGATGCTCGGGTTCGTGGAGTGGATGCCCTGCCCCATCGAGCGGGCGCTTCCCGTGGTCGACGAGGCCCCCGACCTGATGCGGGCCTACGCCCGGCTCCGGCCCAAGCCGATTCCCCAGTGGCTGGCCGAGACGCCCCTTCCCGCCCGGCGGCCTGCGCCCCGGTCCCGATTCGAGGTGGCCTAATGGGTACCGTGACCAGCACGCAGCACGCGGCAGCGCCCGTTGATGTGGTCTACCGACTCGCGCGGGACGTGGAGAGCTTCCCCGAGATCATGCCCGACGTGGAATCTGTCGAGATCCTCGAGCGCGACAACGGCCGCACCGTCACCCGGTGGGTGGGCGTGGTGGCCCAACTCGGGCGGAAGATCAAGTGGACCGAAGAGGACCATTGGGACGACGAGAAGCGCGTGTGCGTCTTCGAGCAGATCGAGGGAGACTACGAGGTGTATCGGGGCACGTGGACCTTCGAGGAGGCCCCCGACGGCGGCACCACCATCGAGATGGAGCTCGAGGTGGAGATCAACGTGCCGTTGGTCGGGCCGCTGCTCAAGAAGCTCGTCCTCAAACTGACCAAGCAGAACGTGGACGGAATGCTCCAGGCCCTTGCGCGGAAGGCCGAAGCCGAGGCATCCTAATGGGCGCGATGGACGAGCTGATCGGGCGCCGGAGGCCATCGCCTTCGGCGTCTTCGATTCGGAGGAGAGTGACTATGCGTACGCTGACTCTGCTACTGGCCCTAACGATGATCGCGATGCTCGCTGCCTGCCTAACGACCGCGGGCTGCTCGGAGACCGAAGAGGAGCCCACGGCTTTGAGCTCCGCCGCGGGAGGCCCCCAGCCCTTGGAGCTGCCCGTCCCCGATGAGGAGCCCGCCGGCGATGGGGCCGACACCGATAGCGAGGACACGGCCGACGAGACCAGCGGCGACGGCGAGACCGCCGAGGAGCCTGAGGACACGGCCGCCGACGGCACCGAGGACGAGGGCGAGGTCATCACCACCGACACCGGCCTTCAATACATCATCCTCGAGGAAGGCGAAGGCGAAGTCGCCGAGCCGGGTGACACCGTGGCCGTCCACTACACGGGCACCCTCAAGAGCACCGGCGCGAAGTTCGACTCCTCGCTCGATCGCGGCGAGCCCATCGTGTTCCCCCTGGGTGCCGGCGCCGTCATCGCTGGCTGGGATGAGGGCATTGCCGGCATGAAGGCCGGCGAGAAGCGCAAGCTGATCATCCCGTCGGACCTCGCCTATGGCTCCATGGGCAGTCCGCCAGTCATCCCGCCAAACGCGGATCTGGTCTTCGAGACCGAGCTGGTAGAGGTCAGGTAGGGACTACCTCATCCCCCGGCCTCCTCTCCGCTCGCGGAGAGGGGGAGTAGGGCGGGGTTGCTGCGTCCCCAGTCTGCCCTCACCCCGGCCCTCTCCCATCGCCGATGCGACGGGAGAGGGAGAACTGCGTAGGGGCGCTGCTTGCTGCGCCCGTGCGCATTTCCATCTTCCATGGAGGCACGACATGGTCATCGTCATGCAGCCCGGTGCGTGTGAGGAGCACGTCGAGGGAGCCATCCAGGCCGTCAAGGACTTCGGCTTCCAGGCTCACCCCATCTACGGCGTGAACCTCACAGTCATCGCCGTCGTGGGCGATAAGACCCAGGAGCACCTGGAGGCCTTCGAGCTGCTGCCGGGCGTGGACCACGTCGCCCGCATCGACAAGCCCTACAAGCTCGCCGCCCGGCGGCCTCGAGTCACCGAGACGACCCAGATCGACGTGTCAAGCGCTGTTTTCGGTGGACCCAAGATCGCCGTCATCGCGGGCCCGTGTGCCGTGGAATCCGAGGACGGTCTTCGGGAGGTCGCCGAGGGCGTGAGGGCGGGGGGCGCGAGCATGCTCCGGGGCGGCGCGTACAAGCCCCGCACCTCGCCGTACTCCTTCCAAGGGATGCGCGAGGCGGGGCTCGCCCTGCTCAAGATGGCATCCCAGCGGACGGGACTGCCCTTCGTCACCGAGGTGATGGATACTCGGAACGTGGAGCTGGTGGCCCGCTACGCCGACATGCTTCAGATCGGCGCCCGGAACATGCAGAACTTCTCACTTCTCTCCGAGGCGGGCCAGACGGGCAAGCCCGTGTTCCTGAAGCGGGGGATGAGCAGCACCATCGAAGACCTGCTCATGGCCGCCGAGTACATCATGTCCGCGGGGAATGAGAAGATCATCCTCTGTGAGCGGGGCATCCGGACCTTCGAGACCGCCACCCGCAACACCCTGGACCTCAGTGCCGTGCCCGTCCTCAAGCGGAACACCCACCTTCCGGTGGTCGTCGATCCCAGCCACGGGACGGGCCACGCGTGGGCCGTGCCACCCATGGCCAAGGCGGCGGTGGCGGCGGGTGCCGATGGCCTGATGGTCGAGGTCCACCAGGCGCCCGAGCGCGCCGTATCCGATGGCCCCCAGTCGCTTACCATCCAGGAGTTCGCCACCTTCATGGCCGAGCTGGCTCCCGTGGCCGAGGCCGTGGGGCGCACCATGGCCTGAAGTTGAGTCAACCTTCGGGCCCCCCCGGGTGTCTAGACGACCGGTGGAGTGAGTGGAAAGACATGTCCCGCCGGGAGCCAAGGGGGCAAAAGCAACATGGCTGAGAACGCCCTGCGGGCCCAGGTGGGGCCCCGGAGAGGTGGCCCTTCCCCATGGCCCAGGAGACTCCCCCGGCTCGATGATCGCCGCGCCGCCGCCGGGTGGCGACGTAGGAGGCCCGGCGACCAGCGGCGGCACTCACGCCCACCGCGTACACGTGTAGGCTGATACGCCACCCAAGCTCACCGGTGCGTCCGGCGGCCGGATGAAGCGGCTCGACGCGGGCCTACGCCCGCGGCAACTGGAAGGAACGGCGCGTCATGTCACTTGTGGAGAGCTACCCCGACGGCGTTCGGGATGTTCTGCGTGACCACGGAGTCGCTGGCGAGGACTTCGTGATCGCCCTGGAATCGGACATCGGGCCCGACGGCCAGTTCGGCCGCCAGTGGCTTATGGCAACCCCCGAGCGCCTTTTCGTGGTGCAGCAGGAGAACGGCGTTCCCGAGGTCGCTCGCCAGCTCCCCCTGGGGGATGTGAACCGGGCCGCCGCCGAGAGCATGGTTGGCGCGGGTGTGTTCCGGGTCACCACCAACGGCGAGCCCGAGGAGCTGCTAAGGTACTCCAATGCCAAGGGGAAGCAGTTCGGCAAGGCCGCGCGTAAGCTCCAGGAGATCGTCACCGAGGGGAAGGAGCCCTTCCACGATGACGATGAGGAGCAGAGCACCTGCCCCTCTTGCTCCCGGCCACTGCCGCCCGACACCAAGGTCTGCCCCCAGTGCATCAACCGGCGGAAGACTCTGGCTCGGCTGTTCTCGTACATGATGCCCTACTGGAAGCTGTTCCTGGTCACCCTCATTCTCGGAGGCTTGGCCATGGGCTCGGAGCTGGCCCGCCCGCTGATCATGGAGGCCCTCATCGATTGGGTCTTCACCGAGCAGCGCCCCCCCCAAGCCTCGAGCTTGATGCTGGGCTTCCTGGGAGCCTTGGGCGGCACCAACTTGATGTCGCAGCAAGGGCAGCATCCCGAGCTGTTCGTGCCCCTGCTGCTGGTGCTACTGGGGTTGGCGCTCCTGGGATTGGTCAACGGCCTGATCCTGTCTCGGATCACCCCTTGGCTGGCTCAGATCCTGACACGGAACATCCGGCAGGAGCTGTACGAGGCCTTCCAGCGGCTGGGCCTGAAGTTCTTCGACAAGAAGAACGTGGGCTCCCTGATGACCCGGGTCACCCAGGACACCCAGTCCTTGAACAACCTGCTCTCCGATGCTCTGCCCGAGGCCTTCTGGATGATCGGGACCTTCGTGATCATCACCACCATCCTGCTCATCAAGGACTGGCAGCTCGCGCTGATCGGCATGATCCCCGGTCCCCTGGTGATGGTGGTCGCCGGGTGGTTCTTCAAGCGGCTGATGCCCAACTTCCGGCGCATGTGGTCGCGCTGGTCGCGACTGGGCTCCGTGGTCAACGACTCCCTCTCGGGCATCCGGGTCGTCAAGGCCTTCGCCCAGGAGGGAAGGGAGATCGACCGGTTCTCCACACGCAACGACGATCTCTTCCAGACGGGCGTGACCATCGAGCGGTACTTCTGGGTCATGATGCCCACCATTGGCTTCATCATCGGCGCCGGGACCCTTCTGGTGTGGTACGTGGGCGGGGGCAAGATCCTCGCGGGCCGCATCTCGCTGGGTGAGCTGATGGCCTTCACCATGTACCTAGGCCAGATCCTGCCCGCCTTCCGCTGGATCGGCCGCCTGAACCAGTGGATCACCCGGAGCCTCACCGCCTGTGAGCGGATCTTCGAGGTGCTCGACACCACGCCCGAGGTGTACGAGAGCGACGAGACCGTGTCCGTCCCGAACATCGAGGGCCATGTGAAGTTCGACGATGTGACCTTCGGCTACGATCCGAACAAGCCGGTGCTGAAGAACATCAACATCGACGTCAAGCCCGGCGAGATGATCGGCCTGGTGGGCCCGTCGGGTGCGGGCAAATCGACCACGGTCAGCTTGATCTGCCGCTTCTACGCCGCCCAGCAGGGCACCCTCAGCATCGATGGCGTGGACATCCGGAAGATCAGCCTACACGACCTTCGGCGGCAGATAGGCATCGTACTCCAGGAGCCCTTCCTTTTCTCGGGCACCATCGCCGAGAACATCGCCTACGCCAAGCCCGAGGCGACTCTCGAGGAGATCATGGATGCCGCCAAGGCCGCCAACGCCCACGAGTTCATCGTCAAGTTCCCCGACGGCTACGACACCCAGGTCGGCGAGCGCGGCGGCCGGCTCTCGGGCGGCGAGCGGCAGCGCGTCTCCATCGCGAGGGCCATCCTCCACGATCCCAGGATCCTCATCCTGGACGAGGCCACGGCCAGCGTGGACACCGAGACGGAGAAGAAGATCCAGGACGCTCTGGCCCGGCTGGTTCAGGGCCGGACCACCTTCGCCATCGCCCACCGCCTCTCGACCCTCCGCAACGCCGACCGGCTGCTGGTGCTGGAGCGAGGCGAGCAGCGGGAGCTGGGCACTCACGACGAGCTGCTGGAGGCCGACGGTCTCTACTCCCGCCTCGTGAAGATGCAGTCGGAGATCAACGAGATCAGGGCCGTGGACGGCTAGCGCACCTCGGCCCCGTGAAGCGAAAGTAGAGGCGAGCCATGTCTAGCGCGACGGAGCAGTCGACCACCGAGAAAGCTCAAGCCGACGCCGGCTGGCAGCAGTGGCAGGTGCGGTACTTCGAGCCCGGCGAGATCGAGCTGATCGACACCGGCAAGGGCGTGATCCACCTGGTCACCGAGGACCGATGCTGGCTGGACGTGCGCTTCCGGTGGTGCTTCCCCCAGTCGAAGCCGGGGAGGTACCTGTCGATCTCCACCGCCAGAGATGATGAGATCGGCGTGATCCGCGAGCCGGCGCAGCTTCCTAAGGAGGCCCGCCGGATCTGCGAGTTCGGCATCGAGCTACGGTACTTCGTGCCCAAGATCACGCGCATCTACAAAGCCGACAGCCGGGCGGGACTCGTATACCTCATCACCGAGACCGACCGGGGTGAGAAGGAGTTCGCCGTGAACGACCCCCGGGAGAACATCCTCCAGCCTCAGCCCGGCCGCTACCTGCTTCAGGATGTGCACGGCAACCGTTACGAGATCGAGGATGTGAGCCAGCTCGACCAGAAGAGCCAGGTCGAGGCGACCATGCTCGGGTAAGACGAGTTCCGCGGCTTCGGGGGTGTCCACAAGGACTCCCCGGCCATGCCGGTCGAATACCCTCCATCGGGCCGCCGTAGGACGGGGCCCGACTCATGTAGGGGGCATTCGTCTTGGCACTTCTCGACTACGCCGTCATCGCGGCCTACTTCGTCCTCGTGATCGGGCTAGGCCTGTGGTACCGGAAGCGTGCGGCACGGAATCTCGAGGCCTACTTCCTGGGCGGGAAGCGGATGCACTGGCTCCCCTTGGCCATGTCCGGCTCCGTCTCCACCTTCGACATCACGGGCACCATGTGGATCGTCTCCCTGCTGTTCGTCGTCGGCATGCGCTCCATGTGGAACCACTGGATGTGGGGCTGGATGATGGGGGCCTTCTTCCTGGCCTTCATGGGGAAGTGGGTCCGCCGCTCGGGCGTCATGACCGGCGCCGAGTGGATGCTGACCCGCTTCGGCGGCGGCAGGCCGGGCCGGACGGCGCGCACGGCGTACGCCTTCATGGCCGTGCTGACCCAAGCCACCTTCATCGGCTACGCCTTCCAAGGGATCGGGAAGTTTGCGTCGGTCTACATCAACTTGCCCGAGCAGACTTGCGCCCTCGCCGTCATTGCTGTGACCACCCTCTACGTTGTGCTGGGCGGGCTGTACAGCGTCGTCGTCACCGATGTGATCCAGACCCTGGTGCTCACGATAGCCGGCATCGCCATTGCGGTGGTGGCTTACGTTCACGTCACGCCCGAAGCCCTGGCGGCGATCCTGCCCGCCGATTGGCACACCGTGGCCCCCGCCTGGCGTCTGCCCGAGATGGCGGGCAATGCCGAGTACGGGGCCTATCAGTTCTTCGGCGCCCTGTGCGTCGTCTGGGTGCTCAAGGGGTTGCTGCTCAACGCCGGCGGCCCGGCCCAGATGTACGACTTCCAGCGGCTCCTCGCCGCCCGCAACCCCGCCGACGCCTCGAAGCTCGGGGCGGCCTGGTCCTTCTTCCTCATCGTCCGCTGGGCCATGTGCATGGGCATCGTGCTTCTGGCGCTGACGGGCCTGACGGGCGTCACCGACCCCGAGAAGGCCATGCCCATGGTGCTGCAGCAGTACCTCCCCATCGGCGCCCGGGGCCTGGTGGTCGCGGGCCTGCTGGCGGCCTTCATGTCCACATTCAGCTCCACCGTGAACAGCGGGGCATCGTACATTGTGCGCGACTTCTGGCAGCCTCTCCTGGGCGATAAGGCCGATGAGGAGCGCCTCGTGCGAGCCGGGTACATCGCCACCATCGGGATCGTGCTAGCCGGCATCGCCATAGGCTTCCAAGCCGAGACGATCCGGGAGATCTGGGACTGGCTCATGATGGCCTTGGGAGCCGGCGTGGTCATCCCCAACGTACTCCGCTGGTACTGGTGGCGGATGAACGGCTGGGGCTACGCCGCAGGCACCGTCGGGGGCATCGTGCTCTCCATCGTGCCGCTTGTCATGAAGGACATGCCCATGCACGTGAGCTTCCCGCTGATCTGTGGTGGGTCGCTCCTGGCGTCGGTGATCGGCTCCCTGATGACCTCGCCAGCGCCCACGGAGACGCTGCATGACTTCTACCGAAAGGTGAGGCCCTTCGGGGCTTGGGGCCCGGTGAAGCGCGAGGTGGACCTGCCTCGCGAGGTTCAGACCGACCCGGCCGAGAGCCCGTGGCGCGCCGTCTTCAACACCGTTGTGGCCATGGTCGGCATCACGGGCCTGTACCTGTCGCCCATGTACTGGGTCGGCCATTGGCACACCCGGGCGGCGATCTGGCTGGGCGTAGGCCTTGTCGCCATCGCCATCCTCGCCGTCACCTGGTACCCCTACTTGCCCAAGGACCGAGAGCCGGCGCCCGAGTAATCGCCGTGGCACTCAAGGAGGCAGCCTATGTTCTGGACAGCACTGCTTGCCGCTATTCTGATCCTCACGCTCGCCGCTGGCGCCGGCGCCCAGCCGCTGGACATCGCCGACTTCGGTGCGACCCCCGATGACGGCGAGGACGATACCGCCGCCTTCCTGGAGGCCCTCGAAGAAGTCTCCCGGTCCGGCGGCGGGGGAGTGAAGCTGCACCCCGGCCGCTATGACCTGACGGCGGGGGCCAACCCCGAGTCGCCGCGGCTGCTGTTCCCGATCGCCGATCTGGAGGGGTTCGTCATCGACGGCGGCGGAGCCGAGCTGATGATCCATGGCCCGAACAGCCTCTTCCATTTCAGCCGATGTAGCGATGTCACGCTGCGGGACTTCAGCATCGACCAGGCCCGAGCCCCCTTCTCCCAGGGGATGGTGATCGCCGCCGAGGCGACGAGCTTCGATGTACGCGTGGACGAGGAGTTCCCCGTCTCCGGCGGCGAGGGTATAGGCGCCTTCATGAACTACGATCCCGAGACCAGGCTACCCGCCACGGGCGGACTGGACATCTACCATAGCGTGACCGAGACCGAGCTCATCGCCGACCAGACCCTCCGCATCCACCTGAACCGGGAGATAGCGGTCCCCGTGGGCGATATGGTGGTGCTTCGGCACTGGGTCTACGGCCACAATGCCATCGTCTTCGACCGCTGCACGAACGTGCTGGTGGAGGACGTCACCGTCTACGCCACTCCAGGCATGGCTCTTATCGGGATGGTGTGCGAGGACGTGACGCTCAACCGCTTCGACGTCATCCCCACCCCCGGAACTGGCCGCATCATGTCCGCCACCGCCGATGCCACCCACTTCGGCGGCTGCAAGGGCACCGTCACTCTCACCGACTGCACCTTCGAGGGCATGGGCGACGATGGCGCCAACGTGAAGTCGGGGCTCTACCTGACCGTCCTGGAGCAAGTCGACGAGCGCACGATTCTCGGCCAGCACAACCTGCAGCTCACCGACCTGCCCGACCCCGGCGACACCATGGAGCTGATCCATCGCGACACCCTCATCACCTTCGATAGCGCCGTGGTCGCCGCGGCGAGCATGGAAGAGGGCGAGGGGAACATCCACCGGGTTGAGTTCGAGGAGCCGCTCCCCGAGGGCCTGGGTGAGGGCGACCTTCTCGGCAACGCCACCCGCACCCCGCGCCTCAGGATGACCGGCTGCACCGTGCGCCGGAACCGGGCCCGGGGCGTGCTCTGCCAGACCCGGGACGCCATCATCGAGGACTGCACCTTCGAGCGGTGCACCTCGGCGGGCGTGCTGGTGATGACCGAGGCGATCCACTTCTTCGAGAGCATCGGGACCCGCGACGTGACCGTCCGCAACTGCCGGTTCATCGAGTGCAACTACGGCGCGGCCTCGGGCGAGGGTGCCATCCAGGCATTCGCGTGGCTCGGCGACTGGGAGTACCCGCCGCAGCCGGGAGTCCACCGCAACGTGACATTCGAGGGGAACCTCATCTCGGGCACGGAGCAGGCGGGCATCTTCGCCTCGGGCGTCGATGGCCTCGTGATCCGGGGTAACACCATCGAGGACGCCTGCCGCAATCCCCTAAGCGAGATCGGCCGGGCCGCCATCCACGTCATGTCCTCCGAGGATGTGGTTATCGAGGACAACGAGGTGGACCCAGCCGCCCAGGGCGAGGGCTGCGAGTGGCCGGTGCAGGTGGTAGACGAGTAGCTGGGCGGGTGGGGAGGGGCGTCGCCGCCCCCCCGAGCTGCTCTTTCTGACCAACCCGCACGCCCGAGCCCGCGAGTGCTGCCGCCGCCACCTGCTCCACCGAGTGGCCCCTGAACACGCCGCTGACCCGGACGCCGCGAATGGCGGCGTCGTCGGCGGCGCAGGCGATGCTCTGGTCGCGGATCAGCCAGGCGACCAGGTCCGCGGCGGCCACGTCTCGCACACTCAGTGCGTAGGTATGCTCATCGGGCTGCCACAGGTGCAGCGGCTGCCAGCCCACGCTGAGGGGCTCGGCATCGGTACCCGCCACGGGTGCCCCGACGGCGCGGGCGATTCGGTCGGCGGCCATGCGGGCGCGGTAAGCCGCTACGGCCCGGCCCACGTACGCGCGGGTGCGCATGGCGATGGCATCGAGGAGATCGACCACGATAGTCTTCCCTGCATCGTACTTCAGCTCGGTTACCCTGAGCGCCTCATCGGCAGCGGCCACGCTCTCCTCCGCCAGGGCCAAGGTCTCCATGGCGACACGGTAATCAACGAGAACGGAGCGGATGTCACGATCGATCTGGATGCCGATCTGCCGGGCCTCCTCCTCGAAGCGCCGTGTCATCGCCCGGGCCTCGGCTTGCTTGGCGGAGCTGGCGCCGCCATCATCGAGGGAGAGGCTCATCGAGAGCCCAACGAGATAGCCGGGGTCCAGGCGGCCGTTCCGCATCACATCGGCCACGGCGCCACCGAAGGCGTAGACTTGCAGATCATCGGCGCCCTCGGCTTCCGCGGCGCGCTCGGCGGCGGCGCTGATGCGGTGATCGACCGCCACGATGACGGGGCGGCTCTCAAGGGCCAGGTCGAGAAGGCTGCCCGTGTCACCGTCCACGACGGGAATCTCCAGGGGCTCGAGGAGCGAGGTGGGCGTTTCCTGGTCCAGGGCGAGGATGGCGTGAAAGTCGATCAGGGCTTGCTCCACACTGCCTCTGGCCTCGGCGGCGGCCGCGCGGGCGTCGGAGAGGGCGGCCCGCTGGCGCAGCACGTCCACCTCGGCGACCCGGCCTTGGTGCAGACGCGCCTCGGCGATCCGCACCCGCTCCACGAGAGTCTCCACGGTGGCATCGGCGATCTCCGCGAGGGCCTGGGCGAGCAGCACCTGCCGATAGGCGAGGGTAGCGGTCAGGCGGACCTCCAGCTCCCGCTCCGCCAGGTCCTCCTCCTTGGCGGCGGCCTCGAACTCCGCGGCACTCTCGGCGCTCTCCAGTCGGCCGCTGGTGTAGAGGGGGTACATGAGCCGAAGGGCCGCTCGGCCGTAAGGGCCTTCGGGGGCCATGAAGTTGTCCGGCGGTCCGATGGGTGGTGAAGACATGGTCATGAAGCCATGGTCGCCGTAGCTCCCAGCCAGATGGGCGCTCACCAGAAGCCTCTGGGCCGCCTCGGCATGACGGACCCGGGCCCATGCCGCGGCCACCTCGGCCTCCACGGTGCCCAGCTCGGGGCTGCGCTCAACGGCCAGGTCGGCCGCCTCAGCGGCGGTGAGCGCGATCGGCTCGGGCTGGGCCACGCAGGCGCCAGCCAGCGCGGCCAGGCAGAGCACGCTGCCGATCCACATGTGGCCTCTCACCTTCACGCCTCCATCCTCACTCCCCCGACTCGATGGTCGCGATGAACTTCTCGGGGTCCTCCTCGAACTGCTCGGGGCAGCCCGCGCAGCAGAAGTAGTAGACCTTGCCTTTGTAGGTGACGGGTCGGGTGGCCTCGATATCGGAGATGGGCCCATCCATCACCGGGCAGAGGTACCGTCCCTGGTCGTCCACGGCATTGCCCACCGCCGGCTCGGCCACGGCCTCCTCCTCCGGCTCTGTTTCCGTATCCGTCTCCACGGCGGCGACCACCGGCTCACTGCTCCTGTGGGCGAGGGATAGGCCGCAGACCTCACATCGCTGGTCGTGGGAGTACCACCTGCCCGGGTGCCGGGGGCAGAACCAGTCCTTCGGCCCCTCCTCCTCCACCACACCGACCTGCTCATCGGCCACCAGGTCCATCCCGCAGATGGGGCAGTCGCCCGGCTCGTCCTGCACGATCTCGGGGTGCATGGGGCAGGTGTACTCGGTCCGGGGCATCTCGACCAGGTCCATACCGCAGATGGGGCAGTCGGCGGGAGTGGGCTCCACGACCTCGGGATGCATGGGGCATGTGTAAAGCGTCCCGCTCTCCTCCGCATGGGCCTTCCCCGCGCGATCCGCGCATCCGGCGAGCATCGGCACGGACAGGAGCAGGCAGGCCATCGCGGCCGTGGCGACTAGGATGTGTCTCATTGTGTATCCCTCCCCCTGAACCGACTGGCGAGGCTCGACGCGCGGTCTCGCACCCACTCGGGAAGGCTCTCGGCGTAGGTGAAGCACACGGGGACGAAGAGCAGCGACAACACCAGATCAAGGAGCATTCCGCCGATGACCGCTACGGCCAGTGGCTGGTAGGCGTCGATCCCCGTCTTGGGTGCGAAGGCGATGGGCGACAGGGCCGCCAGCGCCGTCAGGGTTGTCATCAGAATCGGCACGAGCCGTATGGGGCAGGCATCGAGAATCGCCTCGTACGTGTTCATGCCTTCGGCCTTGCTCGATAGGATCTTGTCCACGAGCAGTACCGAGACGGTCACGTCCATGCCGGCCAGGATTACAAGGGCGAAGACCGATACCGACGAGATGGTCATCCCCGCTAGCTTCAGGGATAGGAAGGCCCCCGTCAGCACCAGGGGCACCGACAGCATCATGATGAAGGGGTATCGGAAAGACCTGAACTGGGCGATGAGGAGCAGGAACATCATGGCGATCCCGATCATCAGCCCATTGTTGATGCGGTGCAGTGAGTCCATCATCTCCGCGCACTCGCCGCGGAACATGGTGCCATAGCCCGGCTCCAGGCCAAGCTGCACCTGGGCCCGCCCATGAAGGTCCATGGCCAGGGTCATCTCATCGGGCCCGTGCTTCCGGTAGTATCCGTTGACCGATATGTAGCGACGCATCATGTCGTGCTCGATGATGGTCGGGCCCCGGCGGCGCTCCAGCTCCACCAGGCTCGACAGGGGAACCGTCTGGCCGCTCTCGCCAGCGATCTGGGCCAGGGCCAGGTCGGTCTCCGTTCCTCGCTGGTCCTCTTCATAGCGGATCAGGATCGTGTTCTGCCGGATGTTCGGCAGCCGGTAGAACTCCGTCGTCATGCCGCCATTGAGGGCGTAGTAGGCTTGGCGAGCCACCTCGACGGGCGTAAGACCCAGCTCCGCCGCCTTGGCCCGGTCCACGTTGATATGCACCTCGGGCTGGGTCAGAGCCCAGCTTGTGCTCGGCTGGAGCAGCCCGGGGATGTCGTGGGCGATGTCCAGGAGCGCTTCGCCGTAGCTGGCCAGTCTCTCCAGATCCGGCCCGTAGATGCCGATGTCCACGGGCGCCCTCGCCGTGGCCATCACGTCCGAGCCCATGACCTTGAAGGCGATCCGCCGCATGCCGGGTATCTCCGCCTGGGCTCGGTCGTGGATCTCGTCGACGGCGGTCCAGATGTCCACATCGCGCTCGTCCATGTCGGTGAATGTCAGCAGCACCGAGGCCGAGTTGACCAATCCCATGCTGTAGCCCGTGTAGTACGTCCCGCCCTTCTCCGTCCCCAGCCGCGTGGAGATGTGCTCCACGATGCCGCCGTGCCGGTCGCTGACCTCCTGGATGATGGACTCGAGCTGGTACGTGGCCGCCTCGGTGGCCTCGAAGGAAGTGCCGGGCTCCATCTCCATGAAGCCGATGCTCGAGCCCACGTCGGCTAGGGGCATCATCTCATAGCCCAGGGAGCCATAGATGAACGCGCCCACCACGATCACGCAGAGCGCCAGCACGATGATGACGGGCCGCCACCGAAGAGCCCACTTGAGCGCTCCCCTGTAGAAGTCCTCGACTCGGGTCAGGACCTTGCCGAAGGGTCGCAGGGCGTACCGGTCGAGTAGGCTGCCGCGGCTGCGCTCGTCCTCGGGCCTGAGTAGCCAGAAGCAGAGGACCGGGGTGAGGGTGAAGCTGAGGATCGATGACCACACCATGGCGTAGACCACCGGCCACGCCAGGCCTACGAACATCTCCTGGGTCACGCCGCCCGCGAACAGAAGCGGTAAGAGGCCGATGATGATCATGGTGGTGGTTACGATGACCGGCAGGCGGACCTCCATGGTGCCGTCGGCGGCGGCATCGCGCGGGTGCTTGCCCATGTTGAGGTGCCGCTTGACGGAGTGGATGTCGATGATCGAGTCATCGACCAAGCGCCCAATGGCAAGCACCAGTCCCACCAAGGTGGAGCTGTTCAGGCTCATGCCCATGGGCACGAGCATGAGCAGTGCTGCTCCCAAGGAGAGTGGGATGGTGGTCATGGCCACGACGGTGGCTCGGATGTCGCCCAGGAAGAACAGGATGACCACACCGGTAAGCACCACGGCGAGGATCAGCTCATGGGTCATGTTCTCCAGGAGCCGGCCGACGAAGTGGCTGTAGTCCCAGGCGTCGGTGAAGGTCACGCCCGGGTAGGCCTTCTCCATGGCCCTTAGCTCCTCGTGCAGGTCATGGATTACGTCGGGCGAGGAGGCCGTGGGCTCCTGGATAACGTTCACCGACAGCCCCGGCTGGCCGTTGTAGTGGTACGCCGAACGCCGCTCCTCGTGGGTGTCCTCCACCCGAGCGACGTCGCGCATGTAGACCGTCCGGTCGCCCACGGTTTTGATGGGATAGTCCAGTACCTCGTCGGGGCCCCGAGCGGAGTAGTCCAGCCGGACCCGTGCCTCCCGGTCCTCGTCGGTCAGCCGGCCGGCGGGGGTGCTGATGTTATGGCGGTCCATGGCCGTCTTGACATCGAGGATGGAGATCCCGTGGCCCGCCAGCTTATCCCGGTCCACGATCACCTGTAGCTGGCGCCGGTAGCCGCCCCATATGAAGATGGACTCCACATCCTCGATGACCTTCAGCCTGTTGACGACCTCGTTGTCCAGGAACTCCCTGAGCTTGATGGTGTCCCACTCGGGGGCCTGGGCGAAGGTGGTCAGCACGGGCATGTTGAGGGGGTCGACCTGGATCACGTACGGCGGCTTGAAGTTGGCGGGATCGTACGGCAAGTCGGCGACGGCGATGTCCACCATCTGCTGCACATCGAAGAGGGCCTGCTGCATGTCTCTGTCGTCGTACTGGAACTCCACCGACACCAGGGCCATACCGTCCTGGCTGAAGGAGCGGATGTACTTCACGTTGCGGAGATCGACCATGCGCTCCTCGATGGGCTTGGCGACGTACAGCTCCATCTCCTCGGCGGTGAGGCCCGGGTAGCGAGCGACAACGCCCACGACGGGGCTGTCGACGAAGGGCATCATACGGGTGGGGAGACGGAAGAAAACGGCCCAGACAATCAGGATGGCCAGCGCGAGGTACACAGCGATCACCGCGGGGGCATGATCGATGCACCACCGGGGGACGTTGCGCCTCGGGGCCGGGGCCGGCTCAGTGGCCTGTGTGTCCGCCACCGGTACCCTCCGCTCCGTCGCCCGTTCCCATGAAGGGGGCCTTCTCGGTGGAGACCGCTACCCCATCGGAGACCTTGGAGGCGTTCTTCAGGATGACCGCATCGCCGGGGTCCAGGCCCACGATTATCTCGGTCATCACTCCATTGTCGACTCCCGTGGTCACGTCCACGCGGCGGGCGGAGCCCTCCTCATGGACGAACACCACGTCCTGTCCATCCAGGTTCTGCACGGCCTCGGAGGGTACCACGAGCACGTCCTCGTGACGCTGGAGCACCAGATCGACCTTCACGAACTCGTGCTGCTTGAGGTCCAGGCCCCGGTTGTCCAGGGTTAGCTCCACGGTACCGGTTCGAGTCTGCATGTCGGCGGCGGGGAAGACCGTGGTCACGGTCGAGGTCACCACATCGGCGGGGTCCTCGCTGAGCCGGACATACGCCGTATCGCCTGGCGAGAGCAGGTCGGCATGCTCCGATGCGACCTTGGCCTGGACCCGCACCGCGTCGAAGGCGCCGATGGCGAGAATGGCCTTGCCCGGCCCGACCAAGGTTCCGGGATCGGCCTCCCGCTTGGAGACGACGCCGCTCGTGAGAGCCCTGATGGTGGTGTAGTCCGACACCGTTCGCTGGGCCACGTACGACTCGTAGGCTCCGGTCGCGGCGGCGGCGGCCTCCCGTGCTTGGGCCTGGGCCTGGAGGACCATGTTCCGATCGGCCTCCACGACCGATGCGGCCTCGCGCTCACGGGCCTCCGCTTGCTCGAGCTGGTACCGGGCCTGCTCCAGACGGGATTCGGCCCCTTCCACGGCGGAGATCTCGCCCGCAAGGAGCGATTGCTCCTGTGCCACATCGGTCTCGGCGCCGATGGCTTCGGCCTCGGCGGCTCGGGCCTTTGCCCCGGCGGAGGCGAGGGCGGCCTGGGCCTTTTCCAGATCAGCCTGGGCGACCTGGGCCGCGGCCTCGGAAGCTCTGAGGGCCTCTTGTGCCGCTTCATAGGCTTGCCGAGCGCCGGCGAGAGCCGCCTCGGATTCCCGCAGTGTCGCCCGCGCCGCGTCGAGCTTGGCCGCCGCGGCCTGCTGCGCGCTCTTCGCTACCTCGAAGCTCCGGCGGGTTGCGTCCGCTTCGGACTCGGATATGGCGCCCTCGGCCAGTAGGGCTTGGTCGCGACGGTACTCGGCTCCCCAGTAGGCGAGGTCGGCATCGGCACTCCGGAGGTCGGCCTCGGCCTGACTGACCTTCGCCCGCTCACCCTCGATCCTGGCTTCGGCGCGCTCCGCGTCGGCCTCGGCGCCGGCCATGGCCGCACGAGCCTGGCTGGCCTTCGCGCCCGCGGCTTCCAGGCTTGCCCGGGCGCGGCTCACGTCGGCCTCGGCTCCATCCCGGGCGGCGACGGCCGCATCGCGAGC
>WJIW01000368.1 GCA_014730065.1 Armatimonadia bacterium
CGCTGAGCTTGATGCTTCCCTTGGGCAGCAGGTCCGGCGCCACACGGAGCACGCGCCCTTCGAATCCGTCGGGACGCGGCTTGAAGTAGAAGTCCATTGGCTCTTTGGCAATCAGCAGATTAGTGTAGACCGCCGCCAGGTAGCACAGTTCGATGGAGTGGTAGGCGCTCATGGAGTGGCTGCCCTTGAAGCGCTCCGTCCCCTGGAGGTACGGAAGTCCGTTGGCCAGCACATTGAAGTACACCGCGCCATCGTCGTGATCCAGGAAGAAGGCGTTGTAGAAGGCCGCTGATTCACGGGCGTGCTTACGGTACTCCTCGTTGCCCAAGGAGCCATGGAGTATCAGGTAGGCCAGGATGCCCTGCTCCTGCTGCCACCAGGCCTTGCGGTCATGCCACACGTGGCGGTGGTGGGTCTCTCCTGGCTCAAGCGTTCTCTCGACCACATCGTACCAACCGTGCCGCTGCAGGTCCGAGCCCGCCTGGGGCATGAGGCCCGCGATCTTCTCGGCCAGGGCTCTGTACTCTTCATTGGCTTCCTCGTGATAGACGCGCATCAGGTTCCAGGCGATCTTCAGGTTGTGGCCCACCACGGCCCGGTTCTGCTGCCAGCCCCAGGTCTGGTCGTGGCTCCAGTCCTCATGGAACTTCTCGTTCACGAAGGGGCTGTTCTCATAGTCCGGGAAGTGCTTGGCGATGGTGTCCGCGGTCTCGATCAGGAAGGCCCGGTGGGCGGGGTCGCCCGTCGCCAGGAACAGGTTGATCAGATACGCGGGTGCGTGATCGCCCACCGAGTTCCAGTTCTTCTTGGCCCGGTTGTTGCCCCTGTCGAGCGTAGCGGACCGGGGATCGAACGTGATTGGGTCGATGTGGGAGAAGTACCCCCCAAGCTCCCTGTCCTTGTAGAACCTCTCGAACAGCTCGAGGGTCTTCTGGGCGTCACTGAGGATTCGCGGATCCCCGGTGATCCGGTACGTCTGCACGGGCCCCGCGAGCGCGTAGATCTGTTCGTAGGCGGGGATGGAGTCGTAGTCGTCGCCGAACTCGGACGTGAGTAGCTTCTGCTCCCGGTCGCCGGAGACCACGGCCCCATGGTACCAGTAGATCATGTCCTCGTCCTGATCGTAGAACCGCATGTGGCTGCGGAGGTATTCGGTTCCCGCCTCGGCGGCCTCCAGGAACCGGTCCTCCCCCGTGAGCAGGTACGTGGACGCCAGCCCGAACACCAGGCGAGAGATGGTGTCGGTTTCCTGCAGATAGCTATCCGTCTTCTCGCCCGTCAGCCGCAGGAGGGTACGGTACTTGGCGAAGTCGATGGAGTCCTCGGGATAGCCGAACTGCCAACGGAGGTAGCAATCGCCGATGGAACGGGCCTGGTCAACCCACCAGCTCGGCGCCTCATGTCGGAAGTCATCGGGACCCTCGCCCGGGAAGACCAGGGACTTGGCCTCCAGCGTGCCGGCACCTCCATCGGGATAGAAGATGCCATACGCGTAGACCATCTGACCCGGCTTCAGCAGCTCGGCGACTCGGCCGGTGCAGTCGATCCAGTCCTCCTCCAGGTTGAAGATCATCCTGGCGAAGGCCGCATCTGTCAGCTTCACCGCACAGGTCGCCCCGACGTTCGTCTCCAGCTCGAAGACGCCGGAAGCTCGATCGAAGGCCTTCACATAGCCGGCCACGGTGTCGGAGTACGAGAACTCGGGAGTGCTCATATCGGCTCCTCTTCTACGGGGCCCGCACGACTCGGAAGCCCAGATCGGGGTAGTAGACGTACGCGTAGTTCGTGTCGGTGTGATAGGTGGTGTACACGAAGTTGTTGGCATAGGGCAGCCAGCCGCCGCCGCGCCGCTGGCGGTAGGTGCCTGACGTGTTGTTGACGGGATCTGTGCGGGCACCGGCGGAGCCGTAGGGGGCGTAGAAGTCCTGGACCCACTCGGAGACGTTGCCCGCCAGGTCCTGGATGCCCAGGCTGCTGTCGCCATCGGGGAAGCTGCCCACCGGTGACGGCGCGCCCACACTGCCGTTGTAGTTGGCCCGGGACTCGGTCCAATCCTCATTGCCCCACGGGTAGAAGCGGCCGTCGTTGTATCGGGCCGCGTACTCCCACTCCGCCTCGGTGGGCAGCCGGTAGCCCGGGCTCCCGAACTGGACCGTATCATTCTCGATGAACCGGGGCGACCAGTCGGTCAGATCGTATAGCTCGCTCAAGCCCTCCGACCGGCTCAGCATGACGGTGTAGAAGACGGCCCCGTACCAAGTGACGTACATCATCGGCCAGTCCTCTTTGCCCGCGTCGGCGACGAACAGGCCGCCCCGATACCGGACGGGGCACGGTTGATCGGCGAAGGCGCCGTTGAGGCGGACCAACTCTTGGGAGTTGCCTTCGGCGTTCATCACCGTCACGTTGCCCGCGTAGTCGCCGGCCAGCGCGCCCTGGTTGAGAGCGTAGTTGAGCATGTCGGCGTACTGACCGCATGTGACCTCATGTTTGCCGATGGCATAGTCCCTAGTCAGGGTTACTGAGTGGGCGGGGCCCATCGGCGCCGTGTCGCTTTCGCCGAACCCCATGGTGAAGGTTCCCGCCGGCACCGATACCATAGTCGGCATGGCCGTGATCCTGGCCACGCCCGCCGGCGGCGCCGCCCAACTGCCACATCCACTGGCCAGTGAGATGGCGAGTAGGACTGCCACCAGCCCCATCGTGAGAAGCGCTACCTGCCGCGGAGATCGCATGGTCATCCCTTGTCTACGAGCCCCAGGAGTTCGCGCACGAGCAGATGACAGTGGCCCCCCGTGCGTGCCGTGACCAGGTCGCCATCGACGACCACATCCTCGTCCAGCACCTCGGCGCCATAGGCTTTGGCATCGCCCAGAAGGTTGTTGTGGACCGTGACCTTGCGGCCAGCGATCAGGTCGGTCCGGGGCGCCACCAGCCACATTCCGTGGCAGATGATGCCTTTCACGATGCCCGGCTCGGCGAAGGCCCTGGCCAAGAACTCCGTGGCGGGGGGTATCTTGGCGACATCCTCGGTGTACCGCAGGCGGTCGGCGACCATCCCCGAGGGCACGATCACGGCCGCGTAAGACCGCAGCTCGTCGTCGCTCATCCCCTCGAAACTCTCCCAGCAGTCCTTAGGCGCCCGAAACTCGTGTCCGTTGAAGGTCAGTCTGTCCTGGCCCCACAGGCGGCTGAGGTAGTGCAGATCCATGCCTGCCTCCGGGAAGCGGTGATCATAGTAGAAGATCTCATTCTCGTAATAGTCGGCCTCCAGCAGGATGGCCACTTTCTTGCCTTCGAGTCCCATCGATCTCTCCTATCCCACAGGCGCTCTCGCGCCGTTCATGTCTCCGCTCGCGCTGGCCTGCCGAGCCATCCCAAACAGGTGGGCTCCGACCAGGAACATGGCGGGAACCAGCCCAGCCCATAGCGCGGCAACGATGAGGTAGCTCGTCACGCCCAGGTCCATGGTTAGCACCTCGTACCGCTCGGCGTTGTGGAAGATCAGGGTGCCGAACACCGCCGAGAGCGCCAAGAGCCTTCCCCACTTGCCATACATGAAGGGCAGGTAGTCACCGATCCGTACACCGAAGTTCGTCCACAGAGCCAGCAGCCACACAGGCACCAGCGGCGCCGGCAGCAGCCACCGAGTCGGGTCGGCCGGGGTGTACACTCCGCATAGGACCAGCGTCGACTCCGCCACGAAGGCCATGCCCGTGGTGACGCCCAGCACCTCCAGGGTCGCCAATCGCGCCGGTCCCATGGCGAGCCGGACCCCGGCCACCAATCCCACCACGAGGGGCCCGATCCACGGCTTGCCGGTACGGGCGCCCGTGTAGCAGGCCACGACGCCGATCAGGAAGAGGACGAAGCCCAGGATCCCAAGCAGGATCCACTTCCTGCGAAGGGCCTTGGATGGTTCCTGGCGCGCCTGCTCGGCCATGTCGGTCCTCCTTCGCCCCGTACCTACCGCTGAAGCACTGAATGCTCTTCGTGCAGCAGCGCGAAGGGCGGATAGACTTCGCTCTCAACGTGCACGTCGATGACAGCCGGTCCGCCGCACTCCAGGGCCGCCCTGAAAGCCGGCTCGAATTCCTCAAGCTCTGTGACCGTGACTCCATGGGCGCCGCACGCCTCGGCCACGGCCTTGAGGTCGGGCCCGAGGATGCGGTTGAAGACCTCCCTGCCCCCGTGGGTCCGCATCTGCATGTACTTGATGATGTTGAACTCCCCGTTGTTGAAGACGATCCACACCACGGGGATCCTGTTCTGAACCGCCGTCATTAGCTCCCAGCCCGCCATCTGCCAGTCGCCATCGCCCACACCGGCGATGACCCGGCGATCGGGATTGGCAGCGGCCACACCAACGGCGGCATTCACGTGGGAGGCCATGGGTCCGAAGGTGCCGGGGTTCTGGTAGATCTGCCCACCGTTCAGCGACAGGTAGCAGGAGAGCCAGAGCATGTGGCCTCCGGCGTCGCCCAAGACGACGGCGCGCTCGGGCAGCAGGCCCGAGAGCTTCTGTACCAGCATTCCGGGGTGCACCTTGTCCCCGTCGTACTCGATGACTTCGTCATGGTGCTTGTCCCGCTTCGCCCAGGCTCCCGAGGGCGAGCTGACCTTGCCCTCCAGCTCGGCGGTGACCGCCTCCAGCGCGAGCCTTGCGTCGGCGGCCATGTGGTAGTCCGCATCGTAGACCCGACCGATGGCTTCCTTGTCCACATTGATGTGCATGAGCTGGGCGTGGCCGAACAAGCCCTCGTCCCACTTCCAGCAGGACCACTTGGCGAAGGAGTTGCCCACGGCGATGACGATGTCGGCATCTAGGTACGTCTGGCGCGCCCCAGGATCGGTGGCGATCCCCGGCATCCCCATGGAGAGGGGGTGGTTCTCGGGGATGATCCCCTTGGCGTCCATGGTGGTCATGAAGGGGATCTGGAACTTGTCCACAAAGGCCGCCGCCGCGTCTTCGGCCCCGGAGCGGATGGCGCCATAGCCGAAGATCGCCGCGACCTTCTTGCCTTCCTTCAGGGCCCTCGCCAGGACCTCGGCGAACTGGGCCACCTTCTTGGGTGTCGGCTCCACGCGCTGCTTCTGGAAGTCGATGGGTCGGTACTCCACCTCGGAGAGCGAGATGTCGTAGGGCAGGTGCAGATGGACGGGCCCCCAGCGACCCTCGTAGGCCGTGTTGATGAGGTCCTCCAACACGTCCAAGGTGTCCTCGGGCTTCTCAAGGATCACTGACTTCTTGGTGCAGGCCTCGAACATCCGCTGGGTATCCGGCGTGCGGTACAGACCCGTGCTCTCCCCGAGATCGCCCTTGCCGCGGGCCGGGACCGGGGCGTAGCCGGTGATGCCCAGGATCGGCAGCGAGTCGGAGTACGCTACACACATCCCCGAGATGATGTTGACCGCGCCGGGGCCCGCCGTGGTGACGACGACCCCCAGCTTCTCGGTGAACATAGAGTATCCACACGCCATGAAGGAGCCGCCCTGCTCGTTGCGGATGATGACGGTCTCGATGTCATCGGATTCCGCCAGGGCGAAGAGGATGTCCGAGTCGGACTGCCCCGAGCCGGCGAAGACCCGGTCCACGCCGATGTCTTCGAGCGTCTTGACGATGGCTTCGCCAACGTTCAACCTGATCGCCCCTCAATCCGTTCCCCCGCGCCGACTCGGCGCGGGAGCGATGACCGCGTGACCTACAGGACCTCGACGAGCTTCCTGCCGAAGGCGATTGACGACTCCACCGATAGGCCCGTGAGGAAGGGCGCATCGTAGGCGACGACGGGCTTCTCGCGGTTGGCCGTCTCGTCGTACACACACTCGCCCTCGGGTCCCACGGCATCGGTGACCAGATCCTGCAAGGGGAAGAGGAAGCCGGGGCTCACCAGATCGGTGCCCTTGTTGCCCTCGGTAGCGCCCCACAGGTCGTAGGTGAAGTCGACATCGAAGTCCCAAGCCCGGCAGTGGGCGGCGATCTTCTTGCCGTGGATGACGCTCTTGTAGCCGTTCTTGGGGTCTCGGGTGAAGACCAGCACGGCGTTGGCGTAGCAGATGGAGGCCACGAGCTTGCCCTGCTCCAGGGCCGCCAGGATCAGGCGGTGCAGCGCCTGGTTGTTGCCCATATCGAGCATGGCGCCCAGGCCGCCGGCCATGACGATGGCGTCATAGTCGGCCATATTGGCGTCTTTGAACTTCACCGGGTTGTCCCAGGCATCGCTCTGCACAAGCGCCTTCGTCCGCTCGCAGACCTCCGGCGGGTTGACCTGGTAGTTCTGCATGGGATCCATGAACTCGGGGTCGACGCTGATCTGCAGAGGGAGTGGCTTGATGCCCTTGTAGGTGGCGATGGTCAGCTCGTGGCCGGCGTCCGTGAGGGCATCCCAGGGGGCCTGCAGCTCTTCGGCCCAGACGCCGTAGTTCGTAGCACACACCAGGATCTTCTTCGACATTAGACATCCTCTTCTCTCGGTTGTGGTGTGGATCCGGTAGCGCGGTGACGAACGCTAGGACTGCCCACCGGGCAGGCCTTGACGGACCGGACTGAACACATCAATGGCCTCGGTCTGGCCCAAGGCGACGAAACGGTGGGGCACGTTGGAGGGGATGAAGTAGCCGTCGCCGGCATGGAGCTCCGCCTCATCGTCCCCGATGAACATGCGGAACCCGCCCTTGATGACATAGCCGAACTGCTCCTCGGGGTGATGGTGTAGAGGCACCGCCGCGCCGTCGTCGATGTCCCAATGGAGCACGTTCATGTTCTCGGACTGACCGAGGTTCTTCAGCAGAACCCCGGGCGCGATCGTCTGTCCTTCTATGGCCGAGAGATATACGTACACTGCTGGCCTCTCTCCCTGTCCACTCGCCCTCCCACCCGGATCTATCATTCTGACGGCGAGAGACTTCGCGCGTGCGGGCTCCTGTCCGGATGGCGGACTCGGGTCGCGAGGCGAGGATTCGCTGTCCGAGGGCCTGCGGATCCGCCGCCGGGGCGACCGAACCACCGCCCACCGCTTGCGCCACACACCTGAGGACATGGCGTACGCCGCAGGCGGCGCGAGTGAACCGACACCGTTGCCGGCACCGACGTTGATGCCATCCGGCCAGCAGGTCCCAGGGGGGCTACGCCCTCCGCTCCCTCGACCACCTCGGAAGAGACCGGATTCCTAATGCTCTGGCCGGATCAGAGGATGGGGGGCAGCGCGCCAGACGAGAGAGTGGGCCTGTAAGCCGGATTCTGTGCCTCCGAGGAGGTGGCGGTCATCTATCTGGGCCCCCGGTTGCCCGGGGACTCGAGCGGCCTACCCGGGGACGCGGCGGGCCGCCGCATCGTCCCCCTATGTGGCCTTGCTCCAGGTGGGGTTTGCTGAGACGCCGGCTGTTGCCAGCCGACCGGTGCGCTCTTACCGCACCCTTCCATCCTCACCCCCCGCAGGAGGCGGTGTCGTCTCTATGCGCTGTCCTTCGGGTCGCCCCGACCGGGCGCTGCCCGGCACCTCGCCCTATGGAGTCCGGACTTTCCTCGACGCCAGCGGCGCCGCGACCGCCCGGCCCACTCTCTCAACATAGAATCTACTCCTGCCGGAGGCCCTAGTCGAGCAGCGGGAGTCGGTCCGACTCGACGCAGGACCCGGAGCCCGTCCGTTGGAAACACCATCTCGGTGTGGCGACGGCTTGGGAACGTTCTCTCATGTACGCCTCGTCCTAAGACGGCGCGCGCCAACTTGCGCTATGACATGAAGGAGGATCCGAATTGAAGCACGCTCTAATACTAGGCCTCGCCCTGGCCTTTGTCCTGGCCGGGGTAGCGACGGCCCAGGATAACACCCTCACCGACGACGAGCAGGCTGAGGGCTGGCAGCTCCTGTTCGATGGCCAGGATTACACCGGCTGGAATGGCGTCAGCGACCAGTGGGTGATCGAGGATGGCTCCATGGCCACAGTGGCCGGCGGCGGAGGGTACATCGTTACCGAGGAGCGCTACGACGACTTCATCCTCAGCGTCGACTTTCAGGTCACCGAGGGCGCCAACTCCGGCATCTTCTTCCGGATCGACAACCCGGTGGACATTGTCGGCACGGGCATCGAGACGCAGATCCTCGATAGCGCCGGCGCTGAAGACCCCGGCGTGCACCACTGCGGAGCCATCTACGAGATCCAGGCTCCCCGGGTGAACATGGCTCGGCCCGCCGGCGAATGGCAGAACATGACCATTCTCGCCGAGGACGACCTCCTCACCGTCGTCCACAACGGCGTGCCCGTGGTCACCCTCGATCTTGACGAATGGACCGAGCCAAACCAGAACCCCGACGGCACCCGCAACAAGTTCCCCACCGCCTACGCCGACATGGCTCGTGACGGCCACATCGGCCTCCAGCACCATGGGCAGCGGGTCCTCTTCAAGAACATCAAAGTGCTGCCCCTGAACTAGGCGGCGTCTGACACGGCACGCCATGGGGGTGGGCCCAGAGTCCGGCCCGCCCCCGCCACGACCAACAGGTCGTCCGATGTGAGAGGAGCTCCCCCGTGAAGGCCGTCCGCAGGATCACCGTCCGACCGTATCTCCCTGAGAGCTTGGAGCGTCTGCGTGAGCTTGTATACAACGTCTGGTGGTGCTGGCACCCCGACGCCATCGAGCTGCTCCGGCGCATCGACACCAAGGTGTGGGAGGAGACCAACCACAACCCGGTGGCACTCCTGGCCAACGTGAGCCAGGAGCGACTCAACTACCTGGCCTCGGACGTGAGCTTCCTCGATCACCTGGAGCGGGTCATCGATTCGGCCGAGGAGTACCTAAGTGAGGAGACCTGGTTCGAGCGGTCCAACCCCAGCCTGCGGGACTGTCTCATCGCCTACTTTTCCTTCGAGTACGGTCTCACCGAAGCCATCCCCAACTATTCGGGCGGACTCGGCGTTCTCTCGGGCGATCATGTGAAGAGCGCCAGTGACCTGGGCGTCCCCTTGGTGGCGGTGGGTCTGCTCTATCAGGAGGGCTACTTCCGCCAGCACCTGAGCTCCGACGGCTGGCAGCAGGAGACCTACCCCGACAACGATTTCTACTCTCTCGCCCTTCAGCCGATGATCGGCGACGAAGGCGAGCAGACCAAGATCTCGGTGCCTTGCCTGGGTGAAGAGGTGAAGTGCGCCCTCTGGAAGCTGGTCGTCGGCCGGGTCAACGTTCTGCTGCTCGACGCCAACCTGCCGGAGAACTCGCCCCGGTCGAGGGCCATCACCTCCCGCCTGTATGGTGGCGACCACGACATGCGGATCCGTCAGGAGATCGTCCTGGGGATCGGCGGCACCACCATCTTCGACAAGGTGCCCTTCCGGCCGAGCGTGTTCCACATGAACGAGGGCCACTCGGCCTTCCTGGCTCTGGAGCGGATTCGCCGCACCATGGAGAAGCAGGGCTGCAGCTTCGGCGAGGCGAGAGAGGCCACCAGCGTAAGCAACGTCTTCACCACCCACACGCCGGTGCCCGCGGGCCACGACCGGTTCGACCCGTCGCTGATGATGCGCTACTTCGAGGGCTACTATCAGAAGCTGGGCCTGTCCGCCGACGAGTTCCTGGCGCTGGGTCGGGAGGACCCCAGTAACAAGAGCGAGCCCTTCTGTATGACGGTTCTGGCCCTGAACCTCTCCGCCGCCCGCAATGGCGTGGCCAAGCTGCACGGAGAGACGTCGCGCCGACTGTGGCAGCATCTATGGCCCAGCGTCCCGCGGCACGAGGTGCCCATCGAGTCCATCACCAACGGCATCCACACACCCTCGTGGATCAGCCACGACATGGCGGCCTTGTTCGATCGGTACTTGGGCCGCCGGTGGAGCCAGGAGCCTGCGGAGATGAGCGTCTGGAACACCAGCGACGCCATCCCCGATCCCGAGCTCTGGCGAACCCACGAGCGCCGTAGGGAGCGCCTGGTGAGCTTCGCCCGCCGCCGGCTGAAGGCTCAGCTCGAGCGGCGCAATGCGCCTAGCAACGAGGTCGCCCAAGCCGAAGAGGTGATGGATCCGGAGATCCTCACCATCGGTTTCGCCAGGCGGTTTGCCACCTACAAACGGGCCACCCTGCTCCTCAAGGACCCCGACCGGCTGATCCGTCTGCTGACCGATCCCGAGCGGCCGATCCAGATCATGTTCGCCGGCAAGGCCCATCCCAACGACAGCCCGGGCAAGGACCTGATTCGGGAGATCTTCCATTTCGCCCACCGGCCCAATGTACGGAACCGGGTGGTCTTCTTGGAGGACTACGACATCACCACGGCTCGCTACATGGTTCAGGGCGTCGACGTGTGGCTCAACACCCCTCGCCGTCCCCACGAAGCCAGCGGCACCAGCGGCATGAAGGCGGCGGCCAACGGCGCCCTCAACTGCAGCACCCTGGACGGCTGGTGGGATGAGGCGTACACCGATGAGGTGGGGTTCGCCATCGGTCGGGGCGAGGTGTACGACAACCTCAGTTACCAGGACGATGCCGAGTCCAACGCCCTTTTCGAGCTACTGGAGAAGGAGATCGTGCCCCTGTTCTACGACCGGGGCGCCGATGGTCTCCCTCGTCGGTGGATCGCCATGATGCAGAGCGCCGTGCGCACCATCGCACCGGTCTACAACACGAACCGCATGGTCAAGGAGTACACCGAGCGCTTCTACCTGCCCGGTCTACGCCAGGGCCGGGTTATGTGCGCCGATGACCTCCAGCGAGCCAAGGAGCTGGCGGAGTGGAAGCGCAAGGTCAAGGCGGCTTGGGGACAGATCAAGGTGCTCTCGGCGTGCGATGATGGCGATGGTGAAGCCGTGGTCGGTGATCAGTTCGGGGTGAAGGCCGAGGTCGACCTCGCCTCCCTCAAGCCCGCCGACGTGCGCGTGGAGCTGTACCTGGGCCGCATCGATCCCGACGACACCATCTCCGAGGCCCATCTGGTCGAGATGGCTTGCTCCAACGCCGACGATGCCGACGGACCGTACCAGTACGCGGGCCGGCTGCCCTGCCGGGCCTCGGGGCCTTTCGGGTACAC
>WJIW01000369.1 GCA_014730065.1 Armatimonadia bacterium
CACATGTCGTGGGGCCGGAGGTTCTCGGCGATCTGGTTGAAGGCATCGGCCGCCCTGAGCCAGTTGTCCTTCGACCCCACGTAGTCCCCACCGAGACCGGGCACGATGAGGTACTCGCAGCCGATGGTCTTGTGGAACTCGATGGTGGGCTCCAGGGCGTCGCCCAGGAGCTGGTCGATGCCGATATGGGTGCCGGCACACTTCAGGCCATTGAAGTCCAGGATCTGCTTGACCTGCTCGGCGCTATGGCCGTGATAGCCGGCGAACTCCACGCCGTCATATCCCATCTCGGCTACCTGGGCCACGGTGCCCGCCAGATCCTCGGCGCAAGCCTCGCGCACGGAGTAGAGCTGTAGGGCGAGGGGGATCACCTTGGGCTCGTCGGTCTCGGTCTCCTCGGGCTGTCTGGCTTGGCGGACTCTCGTCTGGTGCTGCATGGCGAAGGCGCCGCCGGCCATCCCGAGGCCGGTCAGCGACGCCGCCTTGAGAAATCGTCGTCGGTCGATCACTGCGTGTCATCCACCTTTCGGCTCAGTCGGTGAGCGACTCGCCTATCCGAGTCCTCCGGCGACCTCACGATCGCCGCGCTCCTTGGCGAGCTTCTCTGTATGCCCGGACGCCCGGTACGCCTCCAAGGGTTCCTTGGGTACGCCGAGCTTGTCTCTTGCGGCGTGCAGCAAGGGCCGCACGTCCAGGTTGAAAGCGTCCACATAGCACTGCTCGGCGCCCGAGACGTCACCTGCGTCCTGCCGCTCCCGGAGGGTCTTGACGTCCACGCACAGGGCCTTGGCATACGCCCGCTGGATCTGCTCCACGGTCTGGATCATGGCCTCGATCTTGGGCTTGAGGTTGTGGCTCTGATCTACCATGTAGGCGATGTCCGAGTCGGTGTTGGGATCCTCCTCGGCCCGGGCCAGCTCGCAGTAGATGGTGAACAGCTCCAGGGGATGGATGGATCCCGTGGTCAAGTCATCATCGGCGTACTTGGAATCGTTGAAGTGGAACCCGCCCAGCTCGCCCTCATCCAGCAGGAAGGCGACGATGTGCGCCACATTGCTGCCCTGGAGGTGATGGCCGAGATCGACGAGCACCTTGGCGCGCTCTCCGCACGCCCGGGCGAAGGCCGAAGCCATGCCCCAGTCGGCGATGTCGGTGTGGTAGAAGCCGGGCTCGAAGGGCTTGTACTCCACCAGCATGATCATGTCCTCGGGCATGGCCCGGTAGACCTGCTGAAGCCCCTCGGTGAAGTACCCCTTGCGCTTGATCATGTCGTCCTGGCCGGGGTAGTTCGTGCCGTCGGCGAACCACAGGGAGAGGTACTTGGAGCCGGTCTTCTTGCCGATCTCCACGCTCTCCAGGCAGTGCTCGATGGCCTTCTGGCGGGCGCTAGCGTCGGGGCTTCCGAAGCTGCCCAGCTTGTACTCCTGGCTCTGGAACACGTTCGGGTTGATGGCGCCGATGCGCACGCCCAGGCTCTGGGCGTACTCGACCACCGAGTCCACGTCTCCGGTGGCGAAGTCCCAGAGTACGTGCACCGCTACCGACGGAGCCACGCCGGTGTACTTGTGCACGGTGGCGGCGTCGGCGATCTTCTCCTCGGTGGTGCCTGCGGCGGCGGGCTGCCGGAAGGTCCCGAAGCGCGTGCCGGAGTTGGCGTATCCCCACGACGGGGTCTCGATCTCCTGTTTGGTCAGTCGCTCAACGATGGCCTCGGGGTCGAGCCCCTTGGCGGCCAGTTCGTCGAAGAGCGGCGGCGTGCCGGACATATGCGTCTCCTCCTATGGCTCATAGCATCCCGCCGGGGCTGCGGCATGGGATGCCTACTGCACGTCCATAGTACCATTAGATGGGCCAGTTGGTTCGCCGACCTTTGCCGGGCACCTGCGGGTCCCCGGAGGGTGATGCCCTCTGCCGGCGAACCCTCCTGCACGGAGCGCGATAGCCAGGGTGGTGCTCGGAGTGGAGCGCATCAGTTTCGTATGCCCCGTGCCCGCCGGTCGTGGGGGAGTTCAAGCGGCGCTGCTCGCCCGGAGTCTGCGTGACTTCGGTGGCGAGCTACGGGCCGCGCCCTTCCTGGCCTCACCCGGACCCGGCGGCCACGATGATGCCGACTCCTGGGCGGAGGCCGCGGAGGAGCTGTCCGTGGCGCAGCTACCGGTGGATTGGGAACGCCGCTTGCCGCGCGTCCCCTTCATGGGCGCCGTATGGATGGCCGCCCAAGCCGAGGAGCACCTGGAGGGCGAGACGAAGCTGCTGGCGTGGGTGATGTCCGACTCCCTCATCCTAGGCGAGCCCGCGGACTTCCTACTCGATGATGGCGTCAGCCTGGGCTGCCGGCCGGTGCATCACAAACTGAAGGGCCTGTGGCTGGACGAGCCCCTGGACGACTTCTGGCGTCCCATCCATCAGGGCTGTGGGGCGCCCGAGGATCCACCCTTCGCCATGCACACCAACTGCGAGAGGGAGCCCATTCGGCCGTACATCAACGCGGGGATGCTCGTCGTCCGGCCCGAGCGGCGGCTACTGCGCACCTGGTGGGATCGATGCCTGGACCTGGCCCTGGATAACGATCTCAATGCCCTCTTCGAGCAGGACAGCCTCTACGCTATCTTCTACCACCAGGCGGTACTGACGGCCACCATCCTCGGTACGCTACCGACCGACGAGCTGGTCGTCCTGCCCGAGAGCATTAACTACCCGCTCAACCTGGCCGAGGACGTTCCGGCAGACCGGAGCCCCCCTCGGCTGGATGACTTGGTCACGGCCCGGTACGATGAGCTGGGTGACGGGTCCGTGCTGCGATCGCTGCCCATGTCGGCGGAGCTGGACGGGTGGCTGGCCCGGGCCCTCGAGTAGCCGACAGTCCGGGGGGACGGCAGAAGGGAACCGCCAAGTGCGAGCTATGAGCCTGATTGTGACCGCCGCGGTCGCTCTCGCGGCCCTGGGGGGCGTGGGCTGCCAGAAGCCCGAGCCGCCGGGACCGCCGGGCATGCACGCCCCGCCCAAGTCCGCCCAGGAGATTATCGAGCTACTCCGGGCCGAGGATAGGGTGGACCGGTTCACGGGGATCGACGAGCTGCTGAACCAGGGGCTGATCACCGAGGACGAGCACCAGGTCCTGGTCGAGGCAGCGGGTCCGACCCAGGTCAGCGGCGGCTTCCATAACCATGATCTGTACTGCCAGTTGGTCCGCGTGGTGCGTGAGAAGTCACCGGAGCACGATCTGGCCGGGGACCTTCTGAGCGAGTTCGGCCCCGAGGTCGAGGCCTTCCACGAGCGCGAGCGCATGTGGCAGGCGCACATGGCCACCCACGCCCCGTCGCGGTCCTCGGAGCCCCAACCGGCGGTGAACGTCGATGAGCTGAAGGAGATGCTGAGCAGCGACGACCCTTCGGAAAGGCTGGAGGGAGTTCGAACCGCGCGCCGGGTGCGGAACTACGACCAGGCACTGGCCATCGCGCTATACTCCACGCTGGCCGACCCGGACCACGACGTCGGTCGGGAGGCGCTCCTCACCGTTGCAGAGATCGATAGGTACACCATGGAAGCCAGCGTGGCGCTCGATCGCAGCGAGGAGGATGCGGTCCTTCAGTTCCTCCAGGACTCGGCCGATGCCGAGGTCCTCGCGGCCGCGATGGAGATCATCGCAGCCCACGAGCTGGCTGAGCGTGCACAGGAGCGGCTCCTCGATCTAGCAACGGACCCGACTCACACCGGAACCGACGTCCGGCCCCGAGCCGTCCGATGCCTGGGCATGATCCAGGAGCCGGATGCCGACGTGGTGCTCGGCATCGGCGCCCTGCTGATGAGCGACGACATGGAAGTGGCTGAGGCCGCTTGCGGGGCCCTGCGGAGGCTGGACGGACATGCTCAGCCGGCGATCGAGCACATCGAACGGGCTCTGGGTCGGCCCGGTTGGGATGCTCTCGACTATGGAACGCTGGCCCAACTGCTGCTGAGGCTCAACGGCGGTCGCGACGTCTTGCTTCGCGCGCTACCAGACATGCCACCGAGTTACGCGGCAGCGGTATTCTACCCCGTCTGCCGGATGGGCCCCGAGGGGGCTGCGGCCGTGGTGGACTACCTGGACGAGGCCGACAGTGAAGAGGTCGCGAGACAGGCGGTTGCCGAGCTGGGAAAAACAGCGGCCCCTTCCATGCCTCGCAGGGCGGCGCCCATTCTGGCCAGGCTCGCGAAGCGGCCCGACTACTCCCTGGACACTCGCAAGCGCATCCTTGAGACGATCGGGGAGAGCGAGAAGCTGGCGACGGTCGTGGAGCCCGACCTGGTGGCCATCGCCCAAGGAGAGGAGCCGGAGCTGGCTCTGGTGGCGTCGCAGATACTCGTCACTCGGGTGTCGTCCTCCACTCACTTGCCTCTCGTGCTGCATTGGCTGGAGAGTGATGATCCCATGGTCGCCCTCGAGGCCGTCCGCATCCTGGGCGAGATCGGCGAGACTCCCCGAGGGGCGGACGTCGTGCTGACGCACTTGAGGAGCGAGGACACGGAGGTCCGTACCCGCGCAGCGACGGTGGTGCGGGACCTGGGGCCCGACGGGGCCTTCGCCGTACCCGCTCTGATCGAGATCCTGGAGACGACGCCGTGGGAGGACCGACGCGAGGCACCGGTCCTGCGCCCCACGGCCCAGGCCCTGG
>WJIW01000370.1 GCA_014730065.1 Armatimonadia bacterium
ACCGAGGGCGAGGAGCCGTACATCGTGAGCGTCCGGTTCACGCTAGACGAGCTGGATGGGATGGTGGAGTAGGCTACCGCAGCGGTAACCGCCGAGAGCATGGCCTGCGATCTCAAGCCCCCGGCAGCCGGTGCAGGTCCAGCTCTGGGAAGACGTCCCTGGCGATCTCGACCAGGTGCTCGTGGCAGGTGAAGAAGAGGACCTGGTGGCTCTCGGCCGAGTCGCGGAGGGCGCGGAGGGTGGACGCCGCCCGGTCGTCGTCGAAGTTCACCAGCACATCGTCCATGATCAGCGGCAGTGGCTCCCGGTTCCGGCAGTAGTGCCGCACATAACCCAGCCGAAGAGCCAGGTGGAGCTGCTGGCGCGTTCCCGTGCTCAGCTCGTCGGGGGTCAGGGGCTCGGCGTCGGCGCGTAGGGCCTGGAACTCCTGGCGGCCCAGACGGACCCGAATGCCCTCGTAGCGGCCGGCGGTCATGGTGCGGAACAGGTCCGAGGCGAGCCCCACCACCTCGGGCTGGTTCTCCCGGCCGAACCGCTGGATCTCCTCATGGAGGACGTTGTGGGCCACCCGGTAGACGGCCCAGCGCTGGGCCAGGTCGCGCAGATCCGCCGTCTTCGCCTCGATCTCCGCCTCCAGCTCCGCCGCGCGCGAGATGCCATCGATCTCCTCCACCGCCTGGGCCGCGAGGGCGAGCTCTTGGTTGAGCCTATCGCGCTCGCCGTCCAGGTCCTCGGCCTCATCATCCAGGGCCGTCATCTCTTGCCGAACCAGGTCGAGGGACGCGCCCTCGATGGCCTCATCGAAGGGCTCGACGGGCCCGTCGCGCCGGGCTCGCTCGAACTCGAGCTTCAGGGTCTCCAGCCGGTCCTCCAGCTCCCGCCGACGGTCGCGATCCTCGAGGGCCGCCTTCAGGCCTTCCACGTTGTCGGCTTCGGCGGCATCGACCAGCGCCTGGATCTGGGCCTGGGTCTCGCGCAGCTCCTCCTTCGCCTCCCGCAGCTCCTCCTCGGCCGCGTTCAGTGTGCTGGTCCGCTCGGCGTGGAGTCTGAGGGAGGCCTCCTCCTCCGAGAGCAGCTCATGCAGCCGCTCGGCCGTGGCCTCGGGCGTGAGTCCCCTCAGCTCCGGCGCCGCCTGGGCAACCAATGCCGTCGCGTCGGCCTCGAAGGTCTCGATGGCCTGGGTCATCCGCTCAATGCGGCGCTGAAGCTCGGGCCCCTCTTCTAGCCGAATGCGCAGCTCGGCCAGGTCCCGCAGAAGCTCCTTGGCGATGGCGGGGTCCAGCTCCGGCTCGAGCCCGGCACTCGCGAGTGCGCGGCGCCACTCGGCCTCGGTCTCCTCGAGCTGCCGCGCCAGCCGGGGGAGCTCCGCGCGCAGGGCCTCCAGCTCCGCCTCGGTGCCCTCGATGCGCTCCCTGAGAGTGCCGCGCCGGGTTTCGGCGTCGCGCTCGGACTTCAGAAGGGCGTTGGCCTCTAACATAAGCGCCTGCTCCGAGCGGTCATCGCTGCCGAGCTGCGCCCTCAGTCGCTCCCGGAAGCTGACGACACGCTCTTCCTGGCGGGCAGCGCGGGGCTCCAGAGCCTCCAGCTCGCGGCACTCCCGCCGCAGCTCCTCGTGGGTCGCCAGCCATCCGGCCATGTGCCTCGGCGGCAGGGGCTCGAAGCCGCAGGGCTGCCACAGCTCCGTCCACCGGCGGTCGATCGCGGCGCGCTCCCGGCCCAGGTCCTCGATGCGCTTCGAGGCGGCCAGCTCGGCTTCCGTGGCGGCCCTGAGCTCCCTCTCTCGCGCCTCGCGCTCGGCGACCAGGTCGGCGGCACTGCGCATCTTGTCGGCCAGCTCGTCGGTGCCGTGCAGCGATGCCTCGAAGTCGCCGGCCATGGCGGCCGGATCGTGGGGCGGGGGCTCGCCGTCGACCCATGCCCGTCGGATCGCCTTCCAGCGTCCATCTCGGGCCTCCCGAGCACGGGTCAGGTCGTCGTCACCCGGCACTCCCTCCAGCTCTCGTCCGGACAGGGCCATTTCGGCGGCCGCTCGAGCCTCGGAGGCGCGAGCCAGCTCCCTGCTCGCTTCGGCGACGGCCGCCTCGTGGGTGCGGTAGGCCTCGCCGAGCTCCTCCACCTGATCGGTGGTGGGCACGGGAAGCGCCTCGGGCTCTTCGATGCTGGCCGGGCAGGGCGGATCCAGCTTCCCCCGCGCCCACTCGATCCCCGCGCGGGCATGGTCAATCTGGCCCCTAAGCTCCTCCAGGCTCCGCAGGCGGTCGGTGTGCCCCGACCACTCAGCCTGAAGGGCCTCCAGCTCGGTCACGTCGCCCGGCTGACCCAGCTCGCGCAGGTCCCGCCGATCCGTCTCCACGGCCGCTCGCAGCTCATCCTCACGGCGAGTCCTGTCGGCGATGGCCTGCCGAAGCTCGTCCTGGCGGTCCACGAGTCGATGGAGCTGGCCACGGGTCTCGCGATCCTGCCTAAGCTGCTGCAGCCGCTCCAGGTCCCAGTCCGGTCGCAGGTCGCGCAGCTCCGTCAGGACGGTCTCCCGGAGGGAGGCCAGCTCGCTGGTGCGCTTGGGCAGGTCCTGCCGTGCGCCAGCGACCATCTCGACCCGCTGGTACAGGCGCTTGATCTCGCCAGCCAAGGGCGCCAGACGACGGTCGGCCGAGACCTCCTCCAAGGCTTGCCTGGCCCGAGTGACCTTGGCCTCCCGCTGGGGGAGCTGGGCCTGGAGGCGGTCGCGGTCACGCTGGAGCGCCTCCAAGCGCTCGCCGGCGTCGTCGGGCAGGGCTGCGGGGGCGGGGATCTCCTGGATGCGGTCGGCGATGGCCGAGATCTCGGCCCGGATCGGCAGGGCTCTCTCCACCCGAGCGAGCAGAGTGCGTCTTCGGTGGGCATCCTGGCGCGCCGCGGTGACCTCCTCCAGCCGGGCTCTGATCCGGTCGCGGTGCTCGACGCTCTCGCGGTAGTCCTTGGGGCGCAAGAGGGCCTCATCGCGCTCCTTGCGCTTGTCCCTGATCTCGCTGATGAGCACGTTGATGGGCTTGGTGCGCGCCGCGGCGGTATACAGGGCCTCGGCCTGGGAGGCCAGCTCGTCCCTCAGTTCGGTGGCACTCACGGCACCTCCGAGGCCGACGCCATAGAGCACGTCATCGATCCCCGCATCGCGCAGGGCGTCGGCGCCCGCTTCGAGGCGCTCCAGGGAGAAACCGAAGACACCCTCGAACAGCTCCCGCGAGGGACTGCCCAAGGCGGCGTCGAGCCACTCCTCATCCACGGCTTGGGCGCCGGCAGTCTCTCCATCGACGGAGTCCTTGCGTCGCTTGAGCCTCCTGATCTCGGCGGTCTCGCCACCGGCCAGGCGCAGCGCGGCGGCCACGGCGAGCTCGGAGTACTCGTACCGGAAGTTGTATGGTGTGCGCTGCTCGAACCCGAACAGCAGGCTGCGCACGGCCTCCAGAAGCGTGGTCTTGCCCGCCTCGTTGTCGCCGTACACCAGGGAGAAGTACGGCGGCTCGGACCGAAGGGGAAGCTGGAGGTCGGCGAAGTGCCCGAAGCGCTCTACCTTAAGAGTCTGGACGATCAACGGGCCTCACCCGCCATCCGCGCCATCAGCAGGGCTCGCACCTGGACCAGAAGCTCGCGCATGGCGTGGGCATCCTCGGCGTCCAGGCCCAGGGCGGCCAGCTCGACGCCTTGCTTCTTGCCCAGCTCATCGAGCATGGGGCCGAGAGCCTCACCTGGCCGCTCCAGGTGCATCAGCTCCTCCAGCCGCTCGACCAGGTCCGACACCACGCCCCCCTGCTGCCGGAGCCGTTCCAGGGAGATGTCGGGCCCGACGGCCAGCTCGATCTTCTCCATCCAGATGTCCTCGCCCAGGTCCTGGGGAATGGCTCGCAGGTCGGCGACGAGACGGTCGCGGCGCTCCCCATCGCCCTCGAACTCGGCATAGTCCGCCAGCGGGCCCTCGACGCGCAGGCGCAGAGCCAGAGGCCGGCCATCGGTCTCGGCGGCGGCGTTGCCGATGGCCTCTGCCGCCCGCTCCAGAAGCGTGCCCGAGTCGTCCCCGGCTGACAGCTCGATGCGCTCCCTTGCCCAGCGGGCCGCATCGGTGGCCACATGGCGCGCGTGCTGGACGCGGCCACCCTCCACGGTCACCACGAAGCACCCCTTGGCCCCCAGCTCGCGGACGCTGCGGCCTTGCGAGCATCCGGGGTACACGATCCACGGTGAACGGCTGAGCACCTCGGCCTCATGCACATGGCCGAGGGCCCAGTAGTCGTAGCCTTTGGCGATGAGATCATCGATGGAGCATGGAGCGTAGTCGTCGTGGCCGGGGCGGGCGCCCACGTTGGTGTGGAGCAGTCCGATGTTCAGGTGGCCGGGCTCGGCATCGGGGTACGCCGCGGCCAGGTTGTCGGTGACGATGCGGGTGGCGAAGCTCTGGCCGTGGATGGCCACTTCGAGCTCGGGCAACATCACGGTGGAGGCCTTGTCGGCGGCGAACTCGTGGACGCCTTCGGGCAGATCCAGGTGCCGGGTCACCTCGTTCCGGGCATCGTGATTGCCTCGGACCATGAAGACTCGGATCCCCGCATCGCGCAGGCGGACGAGCTGGCCCCGGAAGAACAGGCCGGTGTTGTAGTCGCGCCAGTCGGCGTCGAACACATCGCCGGCCAGGAGCAGCAGACGGGCGTCTTCGGCTATGCACAGGTCGACGATCGCCTCGAAGGCATCCCGGGTGGCCCTTCGGAAAGCCTCGACGGGCGCGCTGCCGTATCGCGCGAGTCCTTTGAGAGGGCTGTCGATGTGCAGATCGGCGGCGTGGACGAAGGTCCAGGGTTCCGTCTCAGTCATGCGAACCTCCGTCCGGCGCGGTTTTGGGCCCGGCCCGCACGCCGGAGTTCGCCGCCTCGGCCCGCTTCCCTGCGAGGCGAGGCGATGTGCCTGCCGGCTCCCGCGGGCAGCCCCGCAGGCAGGGCCCTACCCGGATCGACGCGAATGACCCTCCCCCGGCGCCCATGGGCCGGGGAGAGGCGGGCGATCCATGGAGCCATCCATCCACGACGAGGGCGCTTGGCTTAGCGTCAAGACGGTCGCCGAGCTTGCCGGGCGGAGCAAGGGGACGATCCGGAAGTGGATCCGCAAAGGCAAGATCGAGTCGGTGGAGACCGACGAAGGGCTGCGGATCCCCCTGGATGAGCTGGTGCGGCTCAACCTGCTGCCACCCCATACCGCGCTGGTTCCCCTCGGCACCGACGACGATGACACTCCGAATGAAGCCGCGCTGAAGACCCGCATCCGGGAGTTGGAGATCCAGCTCGCCGAGGCCCGGCGCAGGGAGTCGGAGCTGCTGAAGCGGCTGGCCCAAGCCCAGGACAACATGGGCCTCATGCTCCGGGCCCTCCCCGCGGCGCCCGAGGACCGAGCAACCGAGGCCAAAGCCGAGGATCACCCCAAGCCTGGCCGCAAACCGTCATGGTTCGAGCGGATGCTGGGCCTGGAGTAGGGCAGGGGGCCGTCCCAACAACCCCCTACGGTCCCGGCAGCGTGGGTGTGGCGGGCGAGAAGACACCCATGGCGCCCCCGATGATCATGAAGACGACGAAGGCCAGGATCCCCAGGATATTGAAGATCATGCCCACCATGCCCAGGATCCAGCCGATCTGGGTCTGCTGGCAGTTCGGGAACTGCTTGCGGGCGCTTTGGCCCATGAAGAAAGCGACCCAAGAGCATACCCCGATGATGCAGCAGCAGCCGAAGATCACGCTTCCGAGCTGCCCCACGAGCCCGATGATGCCCAGGGCCAGGATCGCGCCCGCCTGCGGCGACTGCTCGCCACTGCCCGAGGGCCCCATAGCGGGCGGTGGCATGGTGCCCGGCGGGGGGGGCGGGGGCGGCGTGCCCGACGGTGGCCTGAACTCCGGTGGCGGCGGTGGCGGAGGCGGTGGCTCTTTGTCCGGCGATCCCTGGTCGTAACCCAATTCAAGTCACCCCTCCGTGCTGGATCACCTGGGCCGCCTCTCGTCCCCCTTGACCCAAGGGGGACCACAGGGGGTGCCATTAGGGCCCTGCTGCTGCTCCCGTCGCCGTCGATGAGAAAACAGTAAGCCAGACGATGATCCCCGCAACCTGCAGAATGGCGATGATGATGGACAGGATCCCCATCCAGTACGCGGCCTTCGTCATGGAGCAGCGCGGAGCCTCGTTGATCGCATTCCTGGCCATGCCGAAGGCGACGATGCCGGGTATCGAGAGGCACAGACCCACCACGCCCAAGATGCCGAGAATGAACATGACCGCGGCCCGGGGGTGCTGCTGGCCCTGGGCGCCGTGGGAATGGCTTGGTGACGGCATGGTCCCGGGCGGAGCTGGTGTCGATCTGTCGTCCGGCGGTCCCTGGTCGTAACCCAATTCAAGTCACCCCTTCGTGCTGGATCATCTGGGCCGCCTCTCGTCCCCCCTGACCCAAGGCGGACCACAGGGGGTTCCATCTGTGCTGGCTAACCTCTCTCATCGCTCCGCGACGGGAGAAAGAGTGAAGGCCCTACGGCCCCGGTGGTCCGAAGGGGGGTGTCGAACCGCCCGACGCGCCGGGGCCCGCTGTGATCATGAAGATGATGAAGCCAACGTACGCTAGACCGAAGAGGACCTGGAGCGCGGCGAAGAACCACGAGATGATCCCGAGCCAGTAAGAGGCCTTCGTCATCCCGCAGTTGGGCGTCTCGTTCAACGCGTTCCGGGCCATGAAGAAAGCCACAACACCGGGGATGGAGAGACACATCCCCATCACACCGAGGATAGCCAGGACGAGCATGATGACGGCATTGGGGTGCTGATCGGCCGCACGTCCGTCAGGCCGGTAGACGGGGGGCGGCGTGGTTCCGGGCGGCGGAGGCGTGTAGCCCTGCGGGGCCGGCGGCGGGGGCGGCGCGCCCTGATGCTGCTGCGGATCGTACCCACTGCCCACGGGACCACCCCTTGTCAGGGAAGTCCAGGGCGGCGCGGGGCCGCCCTGGACTTGGCCGAAACTGCATCACGGACGCGGCTACGGTGCCGCGCCGCTCGCGGCGCTGCCTGCCATGGCCAGTGCCATGACGCCGCACTGGATGATGAGTCCGACGCCAAAGAGGATCATGTTGATCAGACCCAGCCAGTAGGCGGCTTTGGTCATCCCGCAATTGGGGTACTGCTCCAAAGCCCCTTTGGCCATGAAGAAGGCCACCCAAGACGTTGGAGGACAGATGACGTATCCGACGATGGCGAGGACGAGCATGGTCACCGCATTGGGTGCTTGCTCGTTGTAGCCACCACCCGGG
>WJIW01000371.1 GCA_014730065.1 Armatimonadia bacterium
CCTCGTCGCCATTGCTTTCGGGCTGGTTGGGCGGGTCGCCGGCCATGGCGCTCCTACTACTCCTCGTCGTCTTCGCCGTCGTCCACCGGCGCGTCGGGCAGCAGGCCCGTCAACTCGACGACCTCGGCCTGGGACCACAGACCCTCCAGATCGTAGTAGCCCCTGGCCTCGGGCGTGAAGATATGTGCTACCACATCTCCGTAGTCCAGCACGATCCACTTGGCATCGGCAGGCTGACTCCGCCTGAGCGGCCGGAGTCCATGCTCCTCCAGAAGCTCCTCCACACCTTCGGCGATCGCCTCCACATGGGTTAACGACCGACCGTGGCAGACCAAAAAGTAGTCGCATACGATGGTCTGGCCCCGAACATCGAGCACGGTGAGACCCAGGGCCTTACGCTTGTCCGCCGCCTCCGCTACGAGCTGTACGCGCTGGTAAGCCGTATCCGTCAAGAACGCCTCCGCTCCAAGTGACACTCTCCTCTGATTCTAGTTGGCCTGCGAGTAGTCATCCCCAAGCACGACTCGGATGTCGAAGTCGCCGTCTTCGGGCAGGTCGGCGATCACGTTCGCATCGGCCAGGTTCATACTCCGCTTGACCTCGTCGGCCGCTGCCTCGAATCCCGGTCCGCACCGCAGGTAGGTATTCTCCACATCGAAGAGCGTACCCCCCTGCTCGTCGGTAAGATCGCCGACGTCTTCGACGCGGAACTCATCCCCCGCCAGGGCGTCGCCACACTGGGAGGCGAGCCCAGGCACGCCACACCCGTTGAGCACCTGGATGCGCGCCATGGCCGACAGGGGCTTCTCGGTGCGGAGCTCGGCCAGCATCTGCCGGATGCGATCACGGGTTCCGCGGGGGTCGGGGTAGAAGTAGAAGGCCTCGCCCTCGCTCCCCGGAGTCACGGGCACCTGCTCGGCATCGATCCCCGCCATATCCACCTCGCGCGCCATGGAGGCGATGGCGGCGATCTGCGGGACAGAGAGGCTGGTGCCCAGGTGGTTATGGGCGGTCGCGGCCAGGTTGGCGGCGATGCTGGCCGATTCCAGGTTCCGTTGGCGGAGCTTGTCCGCCACCTGGGAGGCCACGGCCTGCAGCAGCTCACGTTGACGCGCCATTCGGCCCACGTCGCCGGTGTTGCTGCCGCCACGTTTGTCTTTGCGCCATCGCACGAAGCCCATGGCATCGTGGCCCATGAGCTTCTGCTTGCCCGGCGAGAGGTGTATGTGAAGATCCTGGTAGTTGTCATCGTAGTGAAGGCCATCGCCCCACGGCCCCGCGGGCACCTCGACCTCCACACCGCCGATGCGGTCGATGACCTCCACGAAGGCCTCCACATCGATCTGGGCGTACCCGTCGACCACCACGCCGTAGGTGTTGGTGAGGGTGCTCTCCAGAGCCCGTATGCCCTGGCGCATGTCGCCGCCGTTCTCCACGACGGTTGGGACGACGGCGTTGATCTTCATGCTTGTGCCGCCCGGGCCGGTGACCTTGAGGTCCCGGGGGAAGGAGAGGAGCCCGATCCGCCGGGTCTCGCGATCGATGAAGGCGAGAATGATCGTGTCACAGAGGTTGTTGGTCTCGTCGGTGCCCACCAGGAGCAGTGTGATCTGGCTCTTGCCGTCGAAGGGGTCGGAGCCGAATATGGGCATCAGCGCCTGAATGCCCGGCAGGACGCGGTGTTCGGGGGCGACCCTGGCATCACGGATCGCCAGCCCCACCACGGTCATAGCGCTCAGGCATAGGAGCCAGATAAGCACCTCGGCCACCCGAAGTCGCCGCCGTCGTGGCCGCTCCAGGGGCACACGCTCCTCGCGCGACGCTTCGGCCGTAGTTGCTGTCGTCGTATCCATGTCTTCGCCCGTCCTCGAGCCAGCCTAGCCCTCGCCGCTGGCGCGGTAGAGATTGCGCCGAGCCAGATATTCGACAACCGGGTCGGGGGTGAGGTACCGGATCGTCTTGCCCTGATCGATCCTCCGCCTCAGCAGCGTGCTCGAGACGTCTACACCCCGGTCCTCGACGAGGCACACCACCCGGGCGCCGATCTGGTCGGCCAGCTCCGTCGCTTCAGAGGTATCATACCCCGGTCTGGCCACCAAAGCGAAGGGCACTAGGTCGACCAGCGCCTCCCACCGGTACCAGCTCCGGATCAGCTCAAAGGCATCCACACCTAGTATCAACACCGGCACGCGGCCCAGGGTTGAGTTCAGATCCTCGATGGTCTCCATGGTGTAGGAAGGGCCCGAGCGCTCCAGCTCCACCGTACTCAGCTCGAGCCTGGGGTTGTCATCGATGGCCAGCCGGATCATGGCGGCCCGATCCTCGGCGGGGCCCACATCGGTGGAGTCCTTGTGGGGCGGCACACGAGCGGGCACCATCAGAACCCGCTCGAGGCCCAGCTCGTCGCCCGCGGCCTCAGCCGCGTACAGATGGCCGAAGTGGATCGGGTTGAACACGCTACCGAAGAGGCCGTAGTCCGCGCTGTCGTCGGCACTCACAGATCGTGCCACCCCAGATCAGGCGAGGAGGGGGATCCGGGGCCCCGTGGGGCCCCGGACGATCCGCCTAACCTCGTACGTTGTTCAGGCAGCGAACGGAGACCATCTCCGCGCCCAGAGGGCCCCTGGCCCGGGCGACCACTGTGCGGCGCTGGCCGGGCAGGAGCGAGAAGTAGTTGTCGGACAGCACCGTGCCCCGGGTCTCCGTGCCGATGGCGACGAAATGGGCCAGCCCATCGGAGGTGACGGTGACGTGTGCGCCGTCATCCAGGGTCTCGACCTCCAGGCCCAGCCCGACGGGATCGAGGATCACGTCCTTCATCTCGGCCACGAACATCATGTGCTCCGGTGCCTTGGCGCCGGCATCACGCAGGACCACACACTGCCGGGTGGGGTCCTTGAGGCCCAGCTCGCCGAGGCTGAACTCCCCCAGTACTGTGGAGGCATTGGCCGCCGCCACCCCCGGGACCGATCGGTCGGCGATGGGGCCCGCCGAAGTGTCGGCGGTGATGATCTCCGCCGTTACGGGGACGTCCTCGGACCCGTCGTTGACGGCGTACAAAGTCGCCGCTTCGCCTGCCACCTTCAGAGAGAGCGCCACGGGGGCATAGGCGCGCTTGGCGTAGTACCACCCGGCCTTGGGGTTCAGGTCGTAGTCGATGACGGCCCAGCTTATGCACGGCCAGCAGTCGTTGAGCTGCCAGAAGAGCGAGCCGGCGCAGTCGAACATGCGCCGCCGGTAGTGCTCGATGGCGAAGCGGAGCCCCTCGGCCTGGACGAACATGGAGTACATCTCGTACTGCTCCAGGCTACTCGGCTGGCCGATGTGGGCCTCCATCTGGCGGCGCTTGCGCTCCCGGTCGGGGTCCTTGATCCGGTACAGCATCTCGTCGCTGTCGTAGTCCATGGGACCCGTTCGGTCGAGCAGCGTCTGGAGCACCGGGCTGGCGTGGAGGCCGTACTCGGAGCAGAAGCGCGTCATGTCCTTGGCGTACTGGCGGAAGGAGACGTTCTCGGGGGTGGGCTCCCCGCCGTAGGGCTCGCCGAAGCGGTGGGGATAGACCTGACCGCCCCACACCTGCCAGTTGTGGCGGTCGCCCTCGCGCTCGGAGTTGTGGTCGGTCCCGCCGTACGGCGAACTGGGCCAGTAGGCTCGGGTGGGATCCAAGCGGCCGCAGACCCCGGGCAGGAGGTCGTGGTAGATGCGCCGGCCGTAGAGGGGCTTGGGCGGCTCGCCCCGGGGCTGCATGTCGTCGATCCAGTCGTTCTCGTTGTTGCCGCACCATAGGACGACACAGGCGTGGTTCCGGAGTCGCTTCACCACCTGCTCGGCCTCATAGTGGACGCCAGCCATGAACTCGTCGTCGAAGTCGGGATAGCTAGCGCAGGAGAACATGAAGTCCTGCCAGATCATGATGCCCATGTCGTCGCATGCCCGGTAGAAGGCATCGTCCTCGTACACGCCGCCTCCCCACACCCGGTACATGTTCATGTTGCCCGACACACCCATGGCCACGAGATCGCGGTATCGCTGGGGCGGGATGGCGCCGATGAAGTTGTCGGCGGGGATCCAGTCGGCGCCCTTACAGAAGACGCGCTTGCCGTTGATGACGATGATGAAGGACCTGCCCATGCCGTCGGGATCGGCTTCCTGGAGCAGCTCAGTGGTGCGGATCCCGATGCGGTCTTCCTTCGTGTCCAGTACTTGGCCATCGGGCGCGAGCACCTCGATAGTGACGGTGTGCAGCGCTTGCTCACCATGGCCCGCCGGCCACCACAGTTTGGGGTCGGGAACCAGCAGACGCACCTCCGCCGAGGTGGCGCTGAAGACCGAGGTGCCGCTGATCTTCGTGCCGGCGTGATCCAGAGTCGCCCGCAGCACGAGTCGGTCGGGAGCGCCCTCCATCAGCTCAACTTCGGCACCCACGTTGACCACGGCATGCTCGGGGGCGATGGTGTATGTGCGGGCGTAATGGCTCTCGATTCGGCTTGCCCTAGAGACCTCCAGCCTCGCGGGCCGCCAGACACCGCAGGTGACGAGCCTCGGTCCCCAGTCCCAGCCGAAGTTCATGCCAGCCTTCCGGACCCACACCCGTGGCGCGTAGAAGGCTGCCCAGAAGGGCGAGTCGTCCTTCGCCTCCACGGTGGCGATGGTGGGGTCGAACCGGATGGCCACCACGTTGCGGCCCTCGGTGAGGGCGCTGGTGACGTCCAGGCGATGGGCCACCAGCATGTTCGCCGTCGAGCCGATCTCCTGACCGTTGACGTAGATGGTGGCGAAGGTGTCCAGGCCCTCGAAGACCAGGTCCGCGCGCTCGCCCTCACCGAGGGTGGGGCAATCGAACTGGGTCCGGTACCACCATTCGCGGTCCTCCACCCAGGCGCACTTCTCGATGTTCTGGTCCTGGTATGGGTCCTCGATCTTCCCCGCCGCGAGGAGCGAGGTATGCACATCCCCGGGCACCTCGGCAGCGATCCACCCCGAGTCGTCGAAGTCGGGCTGATGGACTTTCGCGGGGAGACCCGCCCCCGGGTCGAAGTCGGCGAGCTTCCAGTTGCCATCCAGTGGAACCATAGGTCAGTGGCCCTTCCAGAGTGAGTAATCGGGCGCGGAACGCCGCGCGGCGGTTGCCTTCGGTGCCCCGGGCCGGAGACCTGCGACCCCGGGTCAGCCTCCCAGAACCTGTACCAGGACGCTGCGGTCTCGGGGCCGGACATCCATCTCGATGGCGATCACCTGCTGCCAGGTGCCGACCGCCATGGCGCCATCGACTACCGGAAGGCTGACCGAGGGGCCGAGGAGACTGGCGCGAATGTGGGAATGTCCGTTTCCGTCGTGCCAGCGGGCATCGTGGGAGTACGGGATGCTCGAGGGCGCCAGACGCTCCAGGGCGTCCTGCAGGTCGCGGACGAGGCCCGACTCGTACTCGATGGTGGTGATCGCCATGGTCGAACCCACGGCGGAGACACAGACGATCCCATCCACGACGCCGCTGGCGGCGATGGCCGACTGCACCTCGTCCGACAGGTCCCGGATGGTGCCTGGCCCCGGGGTCGAGAAGCGTATCGTATGTAGGTGTGTCGTCATGGGGAGACGGTTCGGAGGCTGATCACTTGCCACCTTTGGCGGTAGTGGGCGGAAGCGGCGCGTACGACCTCCTGGCTCGGGAGTACGCCGGTGGGCGCAATCTCGGTCCTCGGGAGACCCCCTTCGGCCCTAGCGCTCCGATACGGGAGCTGGAAGTTGACGGCTCGCCCATCCTGTTTCTCTCGCGCCACGGCGAGACGGGCTATCACCGCACGGCGCGCTTCGTGAACTACCGGGCGAACGTGTACGCTATGCGGGATCTGGGCGCTACTCGCGTGCTCGCTTGGAGCGGGCCCGGTGCGATCGACCCATCACTGCAGATCGGCCAGTACGTGGTTCCCGACGACCTCCTCGACGAGACTCGGCATCGGGAGGACACCTACTTCACGGGGGGTTCCGTGGGCTTCGTGCGCCAAAGCCCGGTGTTCTGCCCCAGCCTGCGCGCCGCGGCCCTGGCAGCCTGCGGGAACACCGGCACATCCACGCGAGATGGCGCCACTTACGCTTGTACCGAGGGCCCCCGGCTGGAGACGCCCGCCGAGATTCGGAAGCTGGGCATCATCGGCGGGCAGTTGGTCGGGATGACCTTGGCTCCGGAGGTATTCCTCGCCAAGGAGCTATGCATGTGCTATGCCGCGATCTGCTATGTGACCAACTACGCCGAGGGGCTTTCGGAGAAGCCCTTTGTGCCGGGCGTGCTGTTCGAGGGGCTGCTGGATGAGGATGAGATGGCCCAGGTCAACGCCGCCGTCGCGGGGTTCGTGGACATCGTGCGAGGGGTTGCCGCCTCGGAGCCCGGCCACTGCCACTGCGCCCACCTCCTCGATCGCTACAAGCGTCGCGGCACCATCGGAGAGGACTGGCGTCAGTGGATCGGGCGATAGGCCATCGAGCCCGGTGGGTGCATCCCGTTGTCACTCCGCCCATCGACGGTGGAGGCGTCCTCGTCGCGGGCGGCGCGATACTCGCCGTAGGGCCGTGGCGGGAGATCGGCCCCTGCGCCGATGAGGTGGTAGACCACGGCAACGTGTGGCTCACCCCCGGGTTGGTAAACGCCCACGCCCACCTCGAGCTGACCGATCACGGCACCATCCCGATGACGGGCTCCTTCTGGGAGTGGCTCGATGCCGTCACCGACCGCAGCCGCGCCATGGCCGCCGAGGACCCTGACGGCTTCCAGCGCGCCGCCGACCGAGGCGCCACGATGCTAGCCGAGACGGGCACGGCCGCCGTCCTCGATACGACACTATGGGGCACCCGGGCGGAGTTCGCGGGGCGACTGGTGCCCGCCTACGAGTTCCTGTCCTTCACCGCCGATGAGGACGAGCGACCCTTCTTCCGGCAAGCGGTGGAGCGCGTCGAATTCGATGTCGCAGCCGGGCTGCCCTGCGCCATCGAGCCCCACACACCCTACACCGTCCATCCCGACCTGATCCGCCGGGCGCGTGCCGTGGCCGACGACAACCACCGCCTCTTCGCCATCCACGTGTCGGAGCTGCCCGTCGAGGCGGATCTATCACGGAAGGCGGCTGGTCCCCTCGCCGAGATGGTCGCCGCCCATGGCGGGGATCCGAACGTCTACGGGGGCTGCGGCAAGACGCCCGTGGAGCGCCTGGATGACCTGGGCGTCCTGGAGCACGCCATCCTGTTCCACGGCAACTACATGGCGGAGCGGGACCTGCCTCGAGTGCTGAGGAGCTCGGCGTCGGTCGTCTACTGTCCGCATAGTCACCGGCACTTCGGGCACGTGTCCCATCCGGCGCCCTTGATGCTGTCCCGAGGCGTCAACGTCTGCCTGGGCACCGACGGATTGGTCTCCAATGAGGGCCTGGATATGGTCGAGGAGATGCTCTGCGCCTTGGAGCGCTGTCCATCCCTATCGCCCGATGCCGTACTAACCATGGCAACCCTCTGCGGCGCCCGTGCGTTAGGCATCGATGGAGAGTACGGGGCACTGGCTCCGGGCATGAGAGCGGCCTTCGCGGAGATCCCCGTCTCTCGCTGGCCGAGCACACCGTGAGGAGCAACAGGATGATCCAGGACGGTATGACCCGCAGGCAGTTCATCGGACGAGCGGCCACCGCGGCCGCGGCGGCGGGGCTCGCCGCTGCCGGCGCCCGGTCGGCGCCTCTGACGGGCCGCGTGGTGAAGGCGTACTCCCCGGGGGCGACGCGTGACTTCGTGGCCCAGCAGCCGGCCATCCGCGATATGGTCCGCAGCGGCTTGGCCACCCTCACCGGAGCGCGCACGCCCGAGGCCGCCATAGCGAAGCTGATGCCGCCCATTGGCCCCGAGGACCAGATCCTCATCAAGGTGAACGCCGCCGGCAGCCCGATCCGCGTCGGGACCCGGCCCGAGACGGTTCGGGCCGTGGTTGAGCTGCTTCGGTCGGCGCCCACCACCGATGGACGCCGGGTGCGGGCCGAGCAGATCACCGTCTGGGACAATGCCCCCGTGGACCATGTGGCCGAGGCCGTCGATGGGCTCTGCGAGACGGTGGCCACCTACCGACGCTCGGAGTGGGACCTGGCCGAGGGCGCGTCGCTGGAGCTCGCACACCCGCCCGACGACACACCGCTCCGCACTCAGCGCGTGGTCATCGAGGCCGATCACCTCATCAATCTCAGCTCCCTGAAGCATCATCCGCTCACG
>WJIW01000372.1 GCA_014730065.1 Armatimonadia bacterium
CATCTACACCGACAATTATCGCTCCGCGCGGGTGACCGATACCTACATCCTGAAGGGCGACGGCGTCGAGGTCTGGGAGCCGCGCTTCACCTACAGAGGGTTCCGGTATGCCCAGGTTACCGGCCTGCCCGAGGCGCCCACGGAGCAGACCCTGGTCGCTCGCGTCGCGCACACGGCCTCGCCGTGGATCGGCGAGTTCGAGTGCTCCAGCGACCTGATCGGCGAGATTCAGCAGAACGTCCGCTGGGGCCAGCGCTCGAACATGCACAGCGTCCCCACCGATTGCCCCCAGCGCGACGAGCGGCTCGGGTGGATGGGCGATGCCCTCATCTTCGTGGAGACCGGTTGCTGGAACATGGACTGGCAGCGGTTCCTCGAGAAGTGGATGAACGACATCGAGGACTCCCAATCCGAGGCCGGCGCCTTCACCGACGTGGCTCCCGTCCTCGGCGGGGGGCCAGCTTCGCCGGGGTGGGGCGACGCGGGCGTGGTCGCTCCCTATACCACGTGGCTCTACTATGCCGACGAGCGGATCCTCGAGAGCCACTATGACGCCATGGTGGCCTGGGTCGAGTTCATGCGCGAGAGAGCCCCGGACAACCTCTACGAGCGAGAGGGCTATGGCGACTGGATCGCCGTCGAAGGCTCGCCCAAGAAGCCTATCGGCGCGGCCTACTACTACTTCTCGACCAAGCTGGTGGCCGAGATCGCCGAGGTCCTGGGACGCGAGGGGGACGCGGCGGCGTACTCGGCCCTGGCGAGGGAGATCAGGGACGCCTTCAATGCGGCATACTACGACGAGGCCACGGGCCAGTACCCCGGCGGCACTCAGGCCAGCTACGTCCTGCCCCTCTACATGGGCCTGGTTCCCGATGACCAGCGGGGCCGCGTCGAGCAGAACCTACTCGACAAGATCGCCGAGGATGACTACCACCCAACCACAGGCTTCCTGGGCACGGCGTACCTGCTTCCCGTGCTATCGGAGATGGGTGCCCATGACGTGGCGGCCCGGATGATCACCCAAGAGACCTACCCCTCGTGGGGCTACATGGTCCGCCAGGGCGCGACGACCATCTGGGAGCTGTGGAACAGCGATACCGCGGGACCTGGGATGAACTCCCGCAACCACTTCGCCCTGGGTTCGGTGGGCCGCTGGTTCTACGAGGGTCTGGCCGGGATCCGGCCCGATCCCCAGGCTCCCGGCTTCGAGCACTTTGAGGTTGCCCCCGAGCCGGGCGGGGGCCTGACGTGGGCCGAGGCAAGCTACGACTCACCGCGAGGCGAGATCCACTCCCGCTGGGAGATCAACGGCGAGAGCTTCGAGTTGACTGTCACCGTTCCCCCGAACGCATCGGCCACGGTCATCGTGCCGGGTGAGGATCCGGCCGGCGAGGTCGACGGCGCCGATGGCGTGTTCGAGGTGCCGGCGGGGACTTGGACCTTCACGTCGACCTGGGGAGCCTAGCTCCAGACCTCGTGGAGCGTGGCCAAGGCGGCGTCGACGAGAACCTGGCCCGCCTCGGGTCGGAAGGGTAGCAGGCTATAGTACCTGGTGGCCACGTCCAACTCGTACCCGCCCCACTGGAACTCATCGGGCGTCCCCAGATACCCGACCACCTTGCCGGTGCAGCTTACCGGCAAGGTGACGGGGACGGGCGATTGGGCCTTGACAGACAGGCCGATGGCGCAGAGCGCCTCGCACGGCAGGAAGACCAGGGCCACCCCACCCATGCGGATGGCCGTGATCTCGCCCTCGGGGTCGGGCGGGAGCGCGTCTTGTTCGAGGGCGCGCAGCAGCGCCTCGGCCCAGTCGACCATGGCCTGGCACTCGCGCAGGTGAAGGGGATCGTCCAGAGTCGCCAGTCGCTCCCGCTCGGAGGCGAGATACTCCCTGGTGACCTCGAGATCAATGTCACGCTTGAGCGGGAACGGAGCCGAGCGCCGGGCGATGCGGAGCGGCTCGAGAGGGACCGGCTCCTGGGGCTGGGCACCCAGGGCAGCAGCGGCCAGCTCTCGCCCGGTGGCGGTGGCGCCCTCGTACCCACGCTGCCTGGGGTTCAGGTCGCCGCAGCAGCCGTTGAGGTACAGCGATAGCTCGCCCGAGGCCGCCGCGGCACTGCGCCGGAAGGCACCCACGTAGTCGCCGCTCAGGTAGCGGTTCTCGCTGCCCAGGCATACCGGATGGCACTGCCAGTGGGCGAGGTGGATCGTATCGGCATCCTCGCGCTTCAGCGTGACGATGGACGCCTCATCGTCGATGGGTCCGTCGGCCCGGCGGCGGTTGTGGCTCAAGCCCGCCACACTTGCCTTGGCATGGAAGCCCCGGCTCGGCCGCGCCGTCTCCATCGCCTCGCGAGCCGCATCGCCGGCGGCGGCGATGACCGATTGCAGGTAGGCCTTGCTGGCCCGCTCCATGCCGCGGTACCGGTGGAACGACGGCGACGCATGGGTATGGACCGAGTGCCACACAATGTACTCGGGCGCCACGCCTGTCGCCCGGCCGACGGCGTCGCGAAGCTCCTGGGTCGCGGGTCCGTCGGAGCCAACCAGATCGGTCACGATGACCACGGCCGCTTTCTCGCCATCGTCCAGGGCGAGGGCCTGGAGCGTGAGCGGGTCGAGCACCCCGAGGCTCGGCGGCTCCCGGTGAATGTACCCAGATAGCGGCTCGCCGATCTCGGGCGTGATGTCACGGGCAGCGAGTCCTATGCGAAGCGGCTCAGCCACGGGGCGGCCTCCTAGCCGATCTCGGGAGTGGGGTTCTTGGGACCGACGGTGGCGGCGTAGATGACGAACTCCGACTCTCCGTCGACGTCCACCAGCGCGGCGGCTTTCTCGTCATCGAAAGCCGCGATGCCGCAGCACCCGCATCCGATGGACTCAGCCGCCAGGTACAGGTTCTGGCACACATGACCCGCATCCAGGTGCAGGTAGCGGTAGCCACGCTGGCCGTACCGCCAAGTCATGCGATAGGGCACCGCCACCCAGAAGAAGGTGACGGAG
>WJIW01000373.1 GCA_014730065.1 Armatimonadia bacterium
CGACGCCGAGGCCGAAGACTCAACGAGACCGCATGTCAGCGCACCGGTCGGGGTGCAGCCACTCTTCCGTCGTGAGGCACGGTACTGCAGATACGCCCGCCCCGGTTGATGCGCCGGTAGCTGAGGTTTGTGGCCGCCCGCAGGAGCACCTTAGGATGGCCCCCACGCCACACAAGCATCCGCCTCGCGATGGAGCCCATGGAGTAGAAGCGGTCGTACGCTTTGGCGCGTTCGGCGGCCAGCTCCGCCGGGCTCATCCCGCGGGGCTTGAATACCACGTTGCCCATGGTGTACTTGGACCAGTCGGGATCCAGGATCCGGTCCTCGGCCACGAGCTGCTCGTAGACCGGCGTGCCGGGGAAGGGCGTCAGGACGGCGAACTGTGCCGCGGCCAGCTTCTTCCGCATGGCAAACTCCAGAGTCGCCGTGCACACCTCCGGGGTGTCCGCATCGAGCCCGAAGACGAAGGACCCGATAATGTCCAAGCCATGCCGGTGGACCGTATCGATGGTCTCCGATAGATCCAGTCCCAGGTTGGGCTGCTTATGGGCCAGAGCCAGGCTCTCGGGCGAGGTGGACTCCAGCCCCACGAACATGGCCACGCATCCGCTGCGCCGCATCAGCTCCATCAGCTCGGGATCCTTGGCCATGGAAAGGTCGCCCTGGCCGACCCATTGCAGTTTCAGGGGGATCAGCTTCTCGAAGAGCTGCTTGGCGCGGGCGGGACTCGCCACGATGTTGTCGTCACCGAACCCCAGGGAGCGCACGCCCAGGGACCGTACCTCCTCCACCACCTCGTCCACGGGCCGGAACCGGTACTTGCGGCCGAAGACGGGCGTAACGGAGCAGAATGTGCAGGCATGGGGGCAGCCTCGGGCGGTGTGGATCATGTTGGGCAGGAGGTACGCCGATCGCTTGAGCAGATCCCGGCGGGGGAGGGGGAGACCCTCCAGGCTGGGCCGCTCGTCGCTGCGGTAAAGGGGCTTCATCTGGCCTCGGCCGAAGTCCTCGAGGAGCGTCTCCCACTGGCCTTCGGCCTCGCCCATGACCACGGCGTCGGCATGCCGGCCAGCTTCCTCGGGCATGGCCGTTGGATGCATACCCCCCAGAACGACGGGCACGCCCCGGGCGCGGAAGGCATCGGCGATCTGGTAGGCTCGCGGGGCCGAGGCGGTCATGGAGCTGATGCCGACCAGGTCCACCTCTGCCTTGGTGTCGACGGCACCCACGTTCTCGTCCATCAACTGCACGTCCACGTCGGGCGGTGTTAGGGATGCGAGGATGGGAAGGGCGTTGGGGGGAGTGAGTGTCTTGCCGCCATTCCAGCAATCCGTTCGCCACGCGGGGGCTATTAGCAGGATTCTCATGGGTGTCCTCCAGGCGTTGGTTGCCGTCAAAGGACACACAGCCAGTTTCGGGGCGCGGCCTCGTTTCAATTGTATCATGGATCAAAGCGCGCCAGGGGGGTTGATGTTGCTACTAGAATTCAACGACCGCTGGCGACTGCGGCCGCTGTCCCGAGCCTCGCCTCACGACCTCAGAACCACGAGCGAATGGGGCGGCACCTTGAGCGCGCGCTCGGTGAGGGCAAGCCGGGTCTTCTCGGGTCGGACTCGGTTCGGGCGCCCGACGTCGTTGCAGGCGTCCGCCGAGTCGCCGGAGAGCACCACTGCATCCACATGGCCTTCGGGCATCGGTACCCCCAGTTCGAGCCCGCAGTCGACGGGCAGGCTCGGGTGACGGTTCACCACGGCCACCGCGAGCCGCTGGCCACGCTCATCGGCGGTGACCACTCCATCGACCAACGGCGCGGACCGAGCCCCATGCGTGACTACCTCACACGACACCTCCGCAGGTACCACGTACGGCTGCAGCAGACTCGCGTACATCGCCAGTACATGGAAGCTGGTGCGCCGAATCACGCCCTTCTCGTGCGCACGCAGTGGGCCAACGGTGTTGACCATAGGGGCGATGTTCGCCATGCCCACATCCTCCGCATGGCGGAGGCACGCGTTCAGGAAGCTCGCGGAGAACAGCGCGTCTGACATCGTGTACTGGGTGGGGTCGGCGCTCGCCCTCCGGGCAGCAACGAGTCGCTGGACCTCCGGGTCGTCGTAGTCCTGAACGGCCTTCCGGGGGAATCCTGGATGATGCCAGGAGCGCAGGTTCCACTCGTCCAGCGCCAGGGCGACCCGGCCGCGCACGTCGGCGGCATCGAGCACCGCGATGCTCTGCAGGATCAGCTCCTCCGCCGTCGCCGACTCCATCATGCAGTCTAGGTATGATGGACTCTGGATCTCGCCCCAGTTCGGGACCCAGTACTTGTGAATGGAGATGTAGCTCAAGTACTCGCCGGCCTCGCGCAGCAGGGGCAGGCTCCACTCGGGGTCGGGGACGGCGGCGGCGGTAAGCAGTATGTCGGGATCGGCCGAGAGCATCTCTCGGGCCGCCTCGCCGACGAGCCGAGCCCACTCCTCGTGCCCCCTGTGACCGATCTCGTGGGCACCCCAGTTCTCGTTCCCGATGCTCCAGATGGGGACGTTCAGCGGCTCGGGACGTTCGTGGCGTCGCCTCAGGTCGGCCCCCGCGCCTCGGCTGGAGTTACAGTACTCCACCCACTCGCGCATCTCCTGGATCGTGCCGTTGCCCGCGTTGTTGCAGATGTAGGGCCTGGCGCCGAGCTTCCGGCAGAGCTTCACGAACTCCGCAGTGCCGAAGGTGTTCGGCTCCACCACGCCCCACGCCATGTCATCGGCGGGCTCGCGGTCGGGGCCGACGCCACCCTTCCAGTAATACCCGCTCGCGAAGCACCCTCCGGGCCATCGGATGACGGACATCTTCAGTTCGCGAAGGGCCTCCAGCACATCTGCCCGGAAGCCATCCCGGTCGGCGAGGGGCGAGGACGGGTCGTAGATGCCGCCATAGACCTGGTCATCGAAGTGTTCCAGGAACCCGCCGAAGATCATGGGGCTGTAAACGGTGGGGGAGGCGCCGGGCTTGATGCGGAGCTCCGCCCTCTGAGCTGCGCTCACTTCGATCGCCTCCAGTTGCCTCGAAGCGTTCGCGGGGGCCGCCGAGATCCCTCCGTCACGCACACCCGGCGGAGGCCGGCGGCGACGAGAAGGCGTAGTCTGCTGGGGGTGAGGGAGTATGCGCGACCATCCAGATAGCGGCCCCGCCCTTCCCCACGAAGAGGCGGAGCAAATCGAGGCATTGGGGCCACGGCGAAACCGGCCCACCGGTAGCGACCTGCCGCAGCCGCTCTCACGCCCGGCGGAGGCGCTCCACGCGCTGCTCATCAGCGCTCAGTACACGATGCGGGTCACGCTCGCGGGGCTGGGCATAGCGGTAGGGCTCTTCGCGCTTGTACAGGGCCCGGTCGCAGCAAGGGCCGGCTGGACCACCCATCTCGAATGGGTACCCTGCGCGTACATCACTCTTGGCGGGCTGCTGGCCGTGGGCCACCATCGCGGTTGGTGGGGCTGCCGTGTCGGACTGACTCTGTGGTGGGCGGCTGCGGCTGCGCCGCTGTACCACTCGCCGGCCATACGGGCGGGAGGGACCATGGGCGGCGCGTGGACGTACATCGCCGTGGGCGCTATGGCTGTTTTTCTGATCGGCGCCGGCCTTGCATGGTACCGGCCGCCGGCCGAAGCCGCGTCGACCGTAGGCGGCAAGTCGAGTTGACTCGCCCGCGCCGGCCTGCTATCGTTCTAACCTCACAATACGTGTGCCAAGTGGGCCTGTAGCTCAGTTGGGAGAGCGCATGAATCGCACTCATGAGGTCGGCGGTTCGAGCCCGCCCAGGTCCACCACCCCAGCAAACACCACCCACTAACGGCCTCCCGCGGGAGGCCGTTCTCGATTCGGCTACATGCGCCGCCACCCGCTGTCCCGGTTGAAGGGCTCACTGAGCTTCTTCCAGTGATCCTTCGCATAGTAGCCGATCAGCGCGCCGATGGCGCCACCGACTATCAGCCCCGCGATGCCGATGGCGATGTACTTGCCGGCGCCCTCCTCGGCCACGTCCGACCAGATGACAGTGTAGCTCCGGCCCATTCTCCGCCGCGGCAGAGCCAGGGACACGCTGAAGTAGGCGACGACGACGGCGGCTCCGATGCCGCTGAGCACCGCGTTCATCCGCCGGTAGCCCCGCCGGCCGGAGACCCGCAGGTCGTGACCGCAGTTCTGGCAGACGCGCTCGATCTCGGGCATGGGCATTTTGCAGCTCGGGCACGGCCTGGTGGAGCCGGACATGATTGCCCCTCCCTGCACTAGGGTTCCCCTTGCCGTCCCGACGCTCCTGGCCGGTGCAAAGTGA
>WJIW01000374.1 GCA_014730065.1 Armatimonadia bacterium
CGCCGTCCTTGGCTACGGGGAGCAGGCTGTGGCGGTATGCCAGCTCGGCGGGAATCAGGCGCAGCAGCTCGGGATCCAGCTCGCCCTCGACAACGCGCAGCGGCTCCGAGCCGAGGACATCGCCGCCCAGCCGGCGCGCCTGGTCCAGGGTGCAGTACTGGTCCCGAATGAGCTTGCTCAGCACCCCGTTGGAGCTAGCCTCCCGGCACTTCTCCGCCTGCTCGCGGGTGACGATGCCCGAGGCGATCAGATTGTCCACGATTCGCTCTTCGGCATCCTCTGGAAGCCTGACACCATGGTACATGTGGCTGACTCTCCCCTATACCGGCCGGGGTATTGGAGATCCGAACCCCCGGCGGGTTTCGACCGTTTAGAACTCCGGGACACTTGCTAGGTTACGCTCCGGTCGAAACGGGCGTTGACACCCGTCGGCCATGTACTCAACGCCGAGCAGGTCCAGACGCTCCGGAGCCATAACGGTTCAGATTGACTGCCCCGGACCCGTGGGTGATCGAGTGCGACCCGATTCTCCCATTATCGTCGAGACGGCGAATCCCCGAGATATTACCGTCTGCCTAAGATTGCTTCGCCAGGCCCACGGCCCAGACCTCAGCGGCGACTCCGAGCAAATCCTGCTCCAGCTCATCCAGGACCAGCGCTCCAACCTGTACGTGGGCTGGCTCGACACCGAGGCCGTGGGTGTGGCCATGGTCCACCGGCGCATCTCCCTGGAGTACCGAGGTGTGGTCTGGGAGGTCGAGGGCTTGGTCGTCGACGAGAACTTCCGCCAGCTCGGGTTCGGCCGTGCCATGATCGAGCAGATTCTGGCCGACGCCCGCCGCGGCGTCTGCCGGGCACTCCTGGTGCCATGCGACGAGACCAACCGGCTGGGAAGGCTGTTCCTGAACCGCCTCCAGTTCGTCAACACCGGCCGGGCCATCTACCGCACCTTCGCCGATGAGGACTGAGCCTTCCGGCGAGCCCTGCCGTCCCGCCTTGCGGTGCTGGGCGCCCATGCAGGGACCTGAGCCTAGTCCGGCCGAACCCCTAAGCCAGTCGACAGACCGGAGGCCATGCCATGATGCCCACAGTCCTGCTCCTCGCCTGCATCCTCGCCCCCCAGCCACCCGAGCCCGTGGCTCTGCGCCCCGGCGTGAACCCGATCTTCGATATCGGGCGCTACCAGGTCGTGTACCGTGTCGGGGAGGAAGACTGGCAGGCCATGCCCACCGGCTGGTCCGGGCATTTCGAGCCCGGTGTGGGCATCTCGTACGACCCCCAGGGCCATGTGGATGGGCGGCGGGCCATGCTGCTCCACTCCCCTTGGATGGGCGGAGCGGGGTCTGTGGAGGTACGGTATCCCCTGGCGCTGCCCGATGAGTCGCCCATCACCCTACAGCTCGCCTACGCCATGGACCCACGCCGCCGTGACGAGAGCGATGGCGTCACCTTCGGCGTCCGGGTCGAGGCCGACAACGCGGAGCCGCTGGTCGTCCTCCATGAGCATTCGGAGTCCCGAGAGTGGACCGAGGTGGAGGCCGATCTGTCGGCCTATGCGGGGCGATCGGTGGAGCTTGTGCTCTCCGCCGAGCCAGGCCCTAGCCGCAACCCGAGCTTCGACTTCTCCCTATTCGCCGAGCCCGAAGTCCACATCGGCGCGGACGCGGACGCTCTCAGTCCCGCCGATCGGCTCCGGAGGGTGCAGGCCGTCCGGGAGACATGGGCCTCGGCCCGACCGACCTTAGCAGAGGTGGGCCACGGCGATGGAAGCTCCGTGGCGCCAACGGTGGGCTGCGACTTCGCCACAGAGGTAGCCGAGACGGACGCGGGCTGGCGCCTGACCTACCAAGGCGAGGACATGGAGATGAGCTACGTGCTCGATGAGGAGGGCCTTGTCGCCGAGCTACCGGGCGGCACCGTCGTCGACCTCGGAGGCCTGACCTTCAGAGGCGGCGACGGCCCTCTGGAGTGGGATGCCGGGGAGCCGCGGATCGCGGGCGATGCTGTGGTTTCCGAGGGCATGCTGCGCGGCCAGGGCGAGGGGATCCCGGCGACGCTCACGTACCGCTTGGAAGGCAAGTCGCTCCTCGTAGCGGCCACCTGCACCGAGGGCGGGGTGGCCCGCATGTCCGGACCCAGCCCGTCCGCCGCCGCATGGCGCCGGGAGATCGACATCCCGTACCTCACCGGCGGCCGCCAATGGTACCTCCCCGACGTGGGCCTCTACGTCGGCACCATCCTGGACTGGACCGCTTCCAGCGCCAGCTCCCATGCCGGCATCGAGGCGCACTACGGGGCTCTCTCCGATGGATCGCGGATACCCCTGCGCGAGACGGCGATCGTCACCGTGTCGCCTTACCTCCCCGAGATCCTGCCCAGCGTGCCCAGCGCTCCCTCGCCATGGATCGACGACCTGGCGGATCGGGTAGTCGTCGATGACTGGATGGGGAGCTTCGACACCACGCGGCGGGCCATCGAGGCGGCTCGCCTCTATGGCGTGGAGGATCTGCTCGTTCAGGTCCACGTGTGGCAGAACGGCGGGTACGACGCCAAGCTGCCCGATGTCCTGCCCGCCAATGAGAACATGGGCGGGGACGAGGCGCTCATCGCCGCGTCCATGGCGGCCAGGGAGGCGGGCTACCGGTTCGGCGTCCACGAGAACTATGTGGACATCTACCCCGACGCCCCGAGCTGGGACGAGGACCTGGTGGCCCGCCATGCCGACGGCTCCATGGTCGAGGCGTGGTTCAACGAAGGTACCGGTATCCAGAGCTTCGGCTACCGAGCCGATGCCATCGTGCCGACGGCGGAGCGGTTCACGCCCGAGGTCCACGAGCGGTACGACACGACGTGCTCTTTCATCGATGTCCACTGCGCCGTGCCGCCCTGGTTCCATGTGCACTTCACGGCGGGCGATGACATCGCCGGCCGCTTCGCGCCCGTGTGGGAGGCCCATACCGAGTTGTGGGAGATGTTCCGGGAGGTGCACCAGGGCCCGGTTCTGGGTGAGGGCAACAACCACTGGTACTGGTCGGGCCGGATGGATGGCGTCGAAGCCCAAGTCGATGGCGGGGAGCACCATGTGCCCTTCCCCGACTTCGATCTACTCAAGATCCACCCCCTCGTCGCGAACCACGGCATGGGCTATTACGCCCGCTGGCTGGAGGAGGGATATGGCGCGGGAATCCTCGCGCGAATGCCGCTGATCCTCGCTGACAAGTACCGCAGCCAGGAGATTCTCTACGGGCACGCGGGGTTCATCGGCAGCCAGTGGATCCCCGAGCCGCTGCTGTCGGTGAAGCAGGCATGGATGCTCGCGCCCCTTCAGGAACGCTACGTCCCCGTCCATGTAGCCGACACCGCGTACTACGTGGCCGGCGAATGGGTCGATGGGTCGACGGCGGTTGCCGCCGGCGACACGCGGATCTGCCGCATCGCCTACGAGAATGGCCTGGAGATCATCGTCAACCAGAGCGACGGGCCGATGGCCACCGGCGGGCGAGCCCTGCCGCCGTACGGCTGGCTGGCGCGCGGCGCCGGCATCGAGGAGGGCTACGTTGCCGAGATCGACGGGCAAGTGGTCGACTACGTGCGCGATGATGCCTCGATCTTCGCCGACGCTCGCGGGCACGCGTACCGGGCCGATGCCGAGGGCCTGCCCATCGAGCCCCTGGCTCCCGAGATCGAGCCGCTCGACCCACGGGAGTTCGAGATCACCTATCGCTGGGCGGTGAGAGGCGAGATGCCGGCGAGCCTGCCCGATCCCCACAGCTTCGTGCACTTCGTGGATCCCGACGAGGAAGACGCCGAGGGCATCGCCTTCCAGAACGATCACCCCCTCCCCGACGGCTTCCTGGAGTGGGCGCCGGGTGAGCACCTGGATGGTCCACACCGGGTCACTGTCCCCGACGATGTACCGCCGGGCGTGTACGAGATCACCGTGGGGATCCTGTCGGGCGGGGGCCGCCAGATTCTACGCGGCCCGACGCTGGGCAACCTGCGCTACGTGGTGGGCGCCGTGGAGGTCGGTGAGGATGGCGCGATCGGTGTGGCTCGCGAGGGAGGACCTCGGGGCCGGGAAGACCCCTTCGCCCAGTACACCGAGCGCTACAACACCGACGGCCGGTCCATCGACTTCGGACCACTGGTGACCAATGGCGCGGTCCGTGTCATCAGCGAGGGTGACAGCCTTCGAGTCTACCCTCTGCCGCAAGGCCTCGAGTTCGACCTCTGGCTCCGTCCGGGCGAGGTTGGCATGACAGGCGATGTCTTCACCGTATCGGCCCTGGGGCCCGATGGAGCGGAGATGGCGTCGGGCACGGTGGAGCTACAGGAGGGCCTGCTGCCGATACCCCTCGGCGCGCCGGGGGTGTGCTCGTACCGAGTTAGCGTGGGCGCGGTGTAGCCGCCGGAGAGGTAACCCCCTGTGGTCCCCCTTCTGGTTGAAGGGGGACGGAATGCTCGCGTCGCCCCGGAGGTCGCGGGGGATCACCGTAGTGGGCTGGGCTCAGTTGGGAGCGGGTGGCTCTGCCCTCACCCTGCACCCTCTCCCATCGCCCCCGGCGACGGGAGAGGGAGAAGAGAGGGAATCGCCTGTGGTCCCCCTTCTGGGCGAAGGAGGGGGGCCGGATGGTGGTGAGCCACGGAAGGGCGCGCCGCGAGCCCAGTCGAACCACGGCCTCGACACCAACCAGGAGGCGAGCCATGAAGGTCGTAGCATTCAACGGAAGTCCGCGCGTCGATGGCAACACGAACGACATGCTCCGCCTGGCCCTCGAGCCCATCGAGGAGGCCGGCCACGAGACCGAGCTGGTGCAGCTCGCCACCCGGAGCCTCCGGGGCTGCATCGCCTGCTTCAAGTGCGCTGAGACCCAGAACGGGCGATGTGCCATCGATGACGATGGCAACGAGTGCATCCAGAAGATGCTCCAGGCCGATGCCATCCTACTCGGCTCGCCCACCTACTTCGCCGATGTGACGGCGGAGATGAAGGGCCTCATCGACCGAGCG